>JAZUHZ010000245.1:0-18326 GCA_045642005.1 Candidatus Avilachnospira sp. | reverse complement strand
TGGTTCGATGAGAAGGGCAACATGCTCACCGGCTGGCAGCGAATCAACGGCAAGTGGTATTATCTCCATCCGGATAAGGACGGCGTGCTCGGCTCCTGCCTGATCGGTCCGGCCACCACGCCTGACGGATACCGGGTAGATGAAACCGGCGCAAGGATCGACTGATCCAAAACTTTCACAGAAAAAGAAGGAGGCCTCTCGCGAGGCCTCCTTTTAAATTACATCCCTGCTGAATTTGCCCGAACATCTTCTTTTCTCTATCGTTCTTCTGTGGTATGATATCAAAGAGGTTTTGTAATCATTTCTCCTGAGGTGATCAAAATGGGAATTTACTTAAATCCTGGATGTGAAAATTTTAAGAGAAGTCTTTCGTCAGCGATTTACGTAGACAAAAGCATGCTGATCAGCGTTGTGAACAGGCAGATCAATACACAGCAGATGTATATGTGCCTGAGCCGTCCGAGAAGATTCGGAAAGACCATGGGTCTTGATATGCTGGCGGCCTATTATGTGTACGGCCAGGACAGTCACGCCCTTTTTGATGGGCTCAGGATCAAAGAGGATCCCTCCTATGAGGAACACATCAATAGCTATGATGTGATCAAACTCAATATCACCCGGTTCACCGGCGGAGAGGGAAGCGTGGAAGCCGCCCTGGCAAAGCTGGAGAGATACGTTCTTTTTGATCTGCTCGATGCCTATGAGCAAAAGGTCAGACTGAGGGATGAGAAGGATCTGATCCAGACCTTAAACGATGTATACGCCGCTACGGGCCGTCAGTTCGTTTTCCTGATTGACGAGTGGGACTGCCTGTTCCGTGAATATAAGAATGATACTGCCTCTCAGAAAAAATATCTTGACTTCTTAAGGAATCTTCTGAAGGATCAGCCCTATGTGGCGCTGGCCTACATGACCGGAATTCTGCCGGTAAAGAAATACGGTACCCACTCGGCGCTGAACATGTTCCTTGAATACTCCATGACTGATCCGAAACAGCTGGCTCCGTATTTCGGGTTTACGGAAGAGGAGGTAAAGGTTCTCTGTGAAGAAAACAGCATGCCCTTTGAAGAGGCCAAAGCCTGGTATGACGGCTATGAGCTTTCCTATACCCAGCCGGAAAACGGGAAAAAGGTAAAACACAGCTTCTCGATCTACAGCCCGAAATCCCTGGTGGAATCCATGATGAGCTGCCGGTATGACACCTACTGGAATAAAACCGAAACCTATGAAGCCTTAAAGGTCTATATCGAGATGAATTTTGACGGGCTGAAAGACCGTATTGTGCGGATGCTTGCCGGGGAAAGTGTTGTGATTGACACCGGTGGGTTCTCAAATGATATGACCACCTTTACCTGTGCGGATGACGTACTGGCGCTTCTCATACATCTCGGGTATCTGCGGTATAATCCGGAAGAAAAAGCGGTCTCGATCCCCAATAAGGAAGTATCGATAGAATTCATGACGGCAATCAAACGGATAGAAGGCTACGGAGAAGTGTACAAGAGCATCGAAGCCTCCAAAGCTCTCCTTGCATCCCTTCTCGAAGGCGACGCGGAAGCGGTCTCCGCAGGGCTTAGCTGTGCTCACGAGGAGATTTCCATCCTCACCTATAACGATGAAAACTCGCTTTCCTGCGCGATCACGCTGGCTTTTTACTATGCGAGGGAGTATTACACCATCATCCGGGAGCTGCCCGCCGGAAAAGGATTTGCGGATATCGCCTTCCTTCCGCGAAGAAGCTATGCGGACAAACCGGCGCTCCTTATCGAACTGAAAAAAGACCGGACCGCAGGCGGTGCGATTGATCAGATCCGCGGGAAAAACTATCCGGACGCACTGAAAGAATATTCCGGGAACCTTCTTCTGTGCGGCATCAACTACGACAGCAAAACCAAAGAGCACACGACCGTGATTGATCATGTTTAAAGGAAAAGCGTGCCCGGAGCGAAAACATTCCGGGAAAATAAGCATTTAGAGCATCACGAAGGAGGTCTCACACGAGGCCTCTTTTGTGTGAAATGGCATGCAAATCCATAGAAGAACCGGAGGACACGAATGACGGATATCATATCTGCGAAAGATGCTTTTTCTTTCCCGGAAAAGCTGAACGACTATCTTTACTATATGGAATATTGCGACTATATACCCGGGATTGCGGGGGATCCGGCGCCCATTGAGGGAAGAGGGGGCTGCTCCACGGTAAGGAACGGAAACTTTTTCGGGCGCAATCTGGATTTGAATTATTGCGACTGCCCCGAGTTCGTCGTCCGCATGAACGCCTCGACGGATCGTTTCGCCAGCATCGGTCTTTCCGCCAATCCGTATATCGGAACAGATTGTTCGGAAATGACGGAGGATGAACTGCTGCGCCTGCCGACCATCACCAATGACGGAATCAACGAAAACGGGGTATTGGCCAGTGTCCATGTGGTGCTCGCAGACGGCATCGATGACAGGAGCGGAACGAACCGGGGCGGCGGGGTGATCGACGGTCGTTCTGTGGTGCGCTACGTGCTGGACCATGCCGTGTCTGCCGAACATGCGGTCTCCCTGCTGGAGCAGGCAGATATCGTCGGCGGTTTCGGGGACTACGGACTCCACTGGATGATTGCCGATGAAAACGACACCTATATCGTGGAGGTGATCGGCGGCCGTCTGGCAGTCAGCAAAAATGAATTCCGCTTTCTGACCAATTTTTATCTGAACTACGGCCCGGTACAGGAAAAGCAGACGGTCGGCGGAACGGATTTCGAAAATATGCCGCTTCTGAACGAATATGCCATTGGTGTGGAGCGCTGGGACTATATCCGCGCGCACTATGAGGAAAGCGCTTCCTTTGAGGGAATGGCAAAGCTCATGGAAAATGTGAAAGCGACCACAGTGTATTCCCAGTGTGCGGACGGTCTCTGGCTCACTGAGTATACCGGGGACAGCCTGACGATTCACAGTACCCGGGAAGATTTCCTGAGGGCTGCGGCAGCGCAGCAGGAACTGTATGAACACCGGGACCGTGCCCACCCGCAGGGCGACTGGATCTCCTGGCATACATCGGTCTATGATATTGCGAAGCGGCGGCTCACGGTATGGTCGCAGGAGGACTATTCCACGCCCTGTGAGTTCGCGCTGTGACAAAATCACCTGAAAATGTGTTGATTTTTCACTTTCCAAAAACAGTTTAACGTGATAAACTATCCACGTAGTATCTTCTATAATATTGAAAGGAGAACGCAAATGAGTATGAAGCTTAAAAAGACGTTGGCCCTGATTCTGTCCCTCGTGACAGTATTCTCGGCGGCATTTACTTCCATGGCGGAAGTAGAAGTTGTGGAAGAAGTCGATCAGATCGTGGTCCCGGAAGAACCGGTATCGGTGGAAGCGGAGCTGTTTAACAGCACCGTGACCATGGAGGAGGAAGTTTCTGTATTGGAAGTAGAAGAAGTTTTGGAAACTGATTCAGCAGAAGCCGGAGAAGTGGCTGCCGGAACGAACGGAGAAAAGCTTTTAGGTACAGGGGAAAAAGTGTTCAAGGCCGTTTATGATACGACGGATGATCAGAATATTTTAACATTCTTCTATGATGACATTGATCATGGAGGTGAAAGAATAACAGTATTTGCTTCCCTGCCGACGGCTGCTAATGAATCCTGGCCCTACGATTCAATAGCAAAAAATGTCAATCAGGTAGTAATTGATAGTTCAGTTGCTGACTATACGGGTCTTACATCAACAGCTTACATGTTCTATAACTTTAATTGTTTGACGGAAATTAAAGGACTGAATAACCTTAATACTTCATCTGTTAGAAGTATGGTGAGAATGTTTGCAAATTGCTCGGCTCTTACAAGTCTTGATTTGAGTGGTTTTAATACCGCAAGAGTTAGTAAAAATGATGGTACTGTGGCATCTATGTTTGAATGGTGTACGATGTTGATAACAATCTATGCCAGCGAGGCGTTTGATGTTTCAACGGCGGGAAACACAAGAGATATGTTTTTCGGTTGCAATAACCTTAAAGGCGGCGCAGGAACAACATACGATTACGCCCATACTGACAAAGCCTATGCCCGCATCGACGGAGGCCCTGAATCTTCAACTCCTGGTTATTTTACAGAAAAGGAGAAGTACACCGTCACTTTTGATTCAAATGGCGGGTCGGAAATTGAACCCTCGGCTCAGACCGTTGCGGCTGGCGGGACGGTAACAGAACCGTCTCCGGCGCCGACAAAAGAAGGATCTGTCTTTGACGGCTGGTTTTCGGATAAAACCTACCCGGATCTGTATGATTTTAACACGTCGGTAACCGAATCGTTCACCCTGTATGCAAAGTGGCTCGGTGTCCTTGAGCTTCCCACAGAGGATATAACTGTATATACATATAATGGAAAGGAACAGACATATAAGCCCACCGGTTTTGATCCGGATACCATGACAATGACCAACGGCACACAGAAAGCTGCTGGCGAATACACGGTAACGGTATCTCCGAAACCCGGTTATGCATGGGCAGGCGGCGCAGCGGATCCGACCTTCACATGGGTAATCAATCAGAAGTCTGTTCAGGTTGACGGGTGGACGGAACCCTATAGCAAGATCTATGACGGGAAGCCGCTGGAAATAGGAATTAACTGCAGCGGAATTATTGATGGAGATGACTGTAAGTTAAGCTTCACCATTACAAATGCTGATGACGGCAGAGAGGTGGCTGAGGCCAAGGACTTAGGAACCTATTTCTGTGTACCGGGTGAAAAACTTTCAGGAGAGGATTCGGCAAATTATCAGCTGTCCGGATCTGTTCCGGATCCCCAGGTATATACCATAACGCTGCCGCAGATCGCTCGTCCCACAGCGGATCCGAACAGCTATACGTATAATGGAGAGAATCAGACATATTCTCCTGCCGGATTTGTCCCGGATATAATGGTGATGACAAATGATGTGCAGAAAGATGCGGGTACATACGAAGTAAAGGTATCTCCGGCAGAAGGTTATACATGGTCAGGCGGAGCAACGGATCCGATTTCCTTCACATGGTTCATACGGCCGGCGATCATTGGAGATATCCAGTGGTATACCACAGAGAGCAAGAGCTACGACGGGAAGGCACTGGATACAGGAATCAAAGCATTAGACGGAGTTATCAGCGGCGATGACTGTAAGCTGACCTATACCCTTCATAAGGATACTGCCGACGGTGAAGTGGTATCCTCCGCGACAGAAGTCGGAACCTATGTTTGTGTAACGGATCAGAGCCTTTCGGGAACCGCTGCGGGCAATTATGAGCTTGACAGGAACATTACACTTCCGCTCAGAAAGACCTATACCATCACTCCCAAGACCGATCCGAAACCGGACCCGAAACCGGATCCCGATCCGAAACCGGTAAATAATGACACAAGGGAAGAGCACGAACCTCTTTACACCGGCACCTGGAACAGTCCCGTCAAGAGCGGATCCTGGTCACAGGACGCTCACGGCATCTGGCACTACGCTTCCTCCGAGACCTTCCGCAATACCTGGGGCTATATCGTGAACCCCTATGCTAAGGAAGGACAGCATACTGCCGACTGGTTCTGGTTTGACCGCCAGGGCAACATGCTTACCGGCTGGCAGTTCATTAACGGCAAGTGGTATTATCTCAATCCGAGTAAGGACGGCACCCTCGGTGCCTGCCAGCTCGGCGGCGTAACCCCCGACGGCTGGACCGTAGACGAAAGCGGAGCCTGGATCGAGAGCATCCCCCGGAAATAAGTTTTAAGATGAACACGAAGGAGGTCTCAAACGAGACCTCTTTTGTGTTAAAGCGGATCAGGTGAACGAAACCCATGGAAAAGGAAAAAACGAGAAATTCGAATATTGAACTGTTACGGCTGTTTGCCCTGTACGGGGTCCTGATCCTTCACTACATGCATAACGGCGGCGGCTGTGGATTTGCCATTGATTTTGCGATAGCAAACGGAATCGAAACGCCCTTTTTTAAGATCCTTCGGGGCTTATTCATGCAGAGCGCCGATCTGTTTTTCATTATTTTCGGATACTGTGCCTTCCGGAGCAGGAAGATCACCTGGAAAAAGCCGCTGCTGCTGATCCTTACCGTGATCTCCGGCAATCTTATTCATTATGCCGTCAATCTGCTGCTGGGCTACGGGAAGTTTTCGTTTGCCGACCTCATTTTTTCCATGACGCCGGCCGATTATTTCGTTGTCCTATACTGCGTTCTGTATCTGTTCTCTCCCTATATCAATAGATTTCTGGAGATGCTTTCGGACAGGGAACTGCTCCGGTTTTTGATCGCGGCTTTCCTTTGCTTCTCCGTATGGTCCTTTGTGATCGATGCTCTGGCTGCGCCGACCGATTCCGCGTGGTGGCGGTTTCTGAATCCGGTCGGACCGGTCACCACCCAGCACGGATACACCATTCTCAATTGCTTCCTGCTGTATGTTCTCGGCGCCTTTTGCAGCCGGGCGCAGATCGCGGGAAAGTTGAGCCGTACCGTGTGGCTTCTTCTTTATCTGGCAGGTTCTGCCGGGACCTTCCTTCTTTCAAATATCGGCATGGATCTGGATGTCGTCTATTCCTATAACAGCCCCTTTGTTCTGATCAATGCCTTTGCCCTCCTCAACCTGTTCACGAGCTTTGATTTTCAGAGCCGGTGGGTCAACCGCCTGGCCAAACCGATATTCTTCATCTACACCTTCCACTGGGGGATCTTCGGCCTCCTGGGGATCGAGCAGGTCATGCAGACCGGAAACCATCTGCTGATCGTGATGCACGGGCTCCTGGTGCCGGCGGCGGTCTACCTCATCTGCATCCCGGCGTATCTTCTGTACCGACTGTATATGCGGCCGCTGCTCGGCCGACCTGCCGGCAATTGAGGTTTTCTGTCAGGGAAATATGTGGTATACTGTTTCAGGATGCGGTACGTACAGTCGTTTCGAATAAAAAAGGAGGCAATCCATGGATTATCAGACCCTCAATCTCCTTGTGAAATGCAGCAAGGAGTTCAGCCACAAAAAAATCCGTCTTCAGGATCTCAGTGATACGGAAAGCATGATCTGTTCCTATATCAATTCGCATGATCTCTGTTCTCAGGAGAATGTGTCCACGGCACTCAAAACAGACAAGACGACCGTCGCCAAGGCCATTGCCTCCCTGGAAAAGAAGGGCTGTCTGGTCCGCATGAGGGATCAGGACGACAAACGGGTCAAACGTCTTTCTCTTACCGAAAACGGGAAAGAACGGATCACGGACCTTCTGGATCTTCATAACAACTGGATGGACCGGGTCATGAGCTGCCTTACGAAAAGCGAACGGGAGCAGTTCGAGAACAGCTGCGCCAGGCTCCTTGCCGCTGCAGAAAAGCTGAATAATCAGTGAACCCCGGAGGATTCCGGAAAGCGTATAGTGGACAAAGCTATGAAACATGCCGTTTGTCCAACATATGCCGGCAATCGAGGTCATCCATCCGAAGAAAGAAGATCTCACCCCCCTTTTACTTTCCTGCCAATGAAACTGAAATAATCGGGATTTTCCGAAACATTGATATTGAAATAATCGGGAAATTTGCTAAAATTAAACATGAAATAATCGGAAAGGATTACGGGAAGCATGTTTAAGCGAAAAATATATGACAGTCTGCTTGACTGGAAAAAAAGATTTGACGGAAAATATGCCTGCCTGATCGAGGGGGCCAGACGTGTCGGGAAGACAAGCATAGTGGAGGAATTTGCAAGAAACGAATACAGATCCTACATCCTGATCGACTTTTCCAAAGCCTCTAAGGAGATTCGTGATAATTTCGACAATATCGGGAATCCGGACTTTTTCTTTATGAAGCTGCAGGCGGACATGGGGACAGCTCTGTATCCGCGTCAGTCTGTGATCATTTTTGATGAGGTACAGCTTTTTCCAAAAGCCAGGCAGGCCATCAAACACCTGGTAGCCGATGGCAGATATGATTATATCGAAACCGGATCCCTGATTTCGATCCGGAAAAATACAAAAGATATCCTGATTCCGTCGGAAGAGCACCGGATTTCCATGTTTCCCATGGATTATGAAGAGTTCATGTGGGCTCTCGGAAAAGACATTTCACCGTTGGAGTCGTTATACAATTCCGGACTTTCGCTCGGTGAGGTCGGAAACCGAAATCAGATGCGCAGTTACAGGCTCTATCTTGCGGTGGGAGGAATGCCGCAGGCTGTGGCTGCTTATACAGAGCATAAAAGCTTTGATGAGATTGATGCCGTAAAACGGGAAATCATTGACCTGTATCATGAAGATCTGTATAAACTGGATCCTACCGGCAGGCTTTCACAGGCGTACGATGCCATTCCTGCGCAGCTTGCTGCCAAAAGAAACCGGTTTGTCCTGAGCAATGCTACGGGGAAGGAAAAGGAAGAAAAAGATATCGAGAGGATCAATGACTTTGCGGATTCGAAAATGGTTCTTCCCTGCTATCATGTGACGAATCCGGGTGTTGCGCTTTCACAGACGAAAGACGTAGAAACATACAAGCTTTATCTTTCCGACGTCGGTCTGTTCACGACGATGATGTTTCACGATTCTGATGAGAGCCACGAGAATATTTACAGAAAGCTTCTCAGTGACAGTCTGGATGCGGACCTCGGGTATTTATATGAAAACGCAGTGGCTCAGGAGCTTGTTTCAAAGGGGCGGAAATTATACTATCATACCTGGCGGAAAGGGGACAGCACGCATTCTTATGAGATCGATTTTCTGATGATAAAGAATAAAATGGTGGTACCGATCGAGGTGAAGTCTTCCAGAGTAAAACCGCACACGTCCATGGATGAGTTCTGCAGGAAGTATTCAAATGTCGTGGGTGAAAGGTACCTGCTTTCCAAAAAAGATGTATCAAAAGACGGAATGCTGCAGCTGAAACCGTTGTATATGGCGCAGTACTTATGTTCGGGGTGAATTTCCGCCGGCTGCCGTTCCTGCGTAGATTGACGACAGCACCTCTTTCAGTTCAACACAATGCGGTATGATGCAGAGCTGAAAGAAAATGGAATCCAGGATGTTTTGAAATTTGGAATTGCATATTCCGGAAAAAAGTCTGCGTCAAAACAGGAAAACAGTAAAAACTTATGAAACAGAATGCCTTTCGCTTGATCTCAATATCCTTCAGCCGGAGAAAATCAGCATATTTCATTGCGACAGGGATCATCGTGATCCTGCTGATCGCCAGCCTGTTCATCATGTATTCTATCGGACAGTCGTTTTCAGAGAGCGGTTACCTCAAAATGGCGGTCACCGTAGTCGGGATGCTCTTTGCCGCGATACTTTTCATCTGCTGCTGTTTCAATACCTATGACACCGCAGGACAGGGAACGAAGCTTGCCGCCGCCTCGCTGCTTCTTTATATCAACATTTCTCTGTCAGGGTTCATTGATCTGATCGAGGGGACCGACGGCCGGGCGGGAATCCTCACCGTGCTCCTCACCCTTACCGCATTCCTTGCAACGATCGTGCATCTTCTGTTCTGGCGGTATCAGTGCGCCTCCCTGCCGGAAAACAGGGCGAGAAGGGTTTTTACGGCAGTCATCTACGGCATTCTGGCGGTTTATTACGTGATCCTCTTCATCAATCCCTTTACGCACATTCTGTTTTCCGTGGATGCATCCGGTAAGATCCTGTATACCGGAGAGATAACGGAGATCATCTTTTTCTCCGCCTTCTACCTGATCTATCTGCTTTACATCCTGCCTCAGCGCTGTCCGGTGAAAAAGAAGCTGTCTCTGGCCGGATTTGTGTTTTTCCCCCTGTTCTGTATGATCATTACAACGATCTGGTATACGGCGGGGATCCCCTATACCATTTCGGCCTCCACCTATATTTTCATGCTGATGGCCGCGTATTTCGTCTTCTTCTGTGATTACATAGACAGTAAGGAGCTGCTGCTGCAGCAGAAGGTCGAGCTCTCGGAACAGAAAAACCGGCAGACCGAACTGCAGACATCGCTGATGCTTTCCCAGATCCGCCCGCATTTTCTCTACAATGCGCTGACGGCGATCCGCCATCTCTGCAAAACAGATCCGGAAGAGGCCTATAAGGCACTCGGCGATTTTTCCGATTATCTGCGGGCCAACATGAACGCGCTGGGCGGAGGCCGCATGACCTCTTTTGAAAAAGAACTGGAGCATGTCAGAACCTATCTTTCCCTGGAACAGATGCGGTTCGGGGAGGATCTGACCGTGGAATACGACATCCGGTACCGGGACTTCGAGCTGCCGTCCCTGACCGTGCAGCCCATCGTGGAAAATGCGGTGCGGCACGGCGCCACGATGAAGGAAGACGGGGGAAAGGTCACGATCCGTTCCGAAAAGACGGAAGCAGGAGCCGTGATCACCGTGACGGATAACGGCCCGGGGTTTGATCCTTCCGTACCGCCGTCAGACGGAAAGGATCACATCGGACTGAAAAACGTACGGGATACCCTGGCGGCAACCGGAAGCGGAGAACTCGCAATTGAAAGCGTCATCGGCGCCGGCACCACGGTAACGATCACGATCCGGGAGGAGAGAACATGAACATACTGCTTGTAGACGATGAGGCCCCGGCTCTCAGAGAACTCGAAGACGCGGTTTCGGCGGCACTCCCGGGGGAAGCGGTCTTTTGCTTTCAGAAAGCCAGGGAGGCGATGGCATGGGCGGAAACGGTGCCCGTGGATCTGGCCTTTCTTGATATCAATATGCGCTTTCTCGATGGCATCACTATGGCAAGAAAGCTGCAGACGCTGTATCCGGAGTGCAATATCATCTTCTGTACCGGCTATACGGAGTATGCGATGGATGCACTGGAGATCTACTGCTCCGGATATCTTCTGAAACCGGTCACGGAAGGGCGGCTTCAGGAGGCCCTCCGGCATCTTAGGTATCCGCTTCCTTTGAAAAAACACCGGTTGGAGCTTCGGTGCTTCGGCAATTTTGACGTCTTCTGTGACGGAAAGTCGGTGGCATTTAAATATAAAAAGACCCGGGAACTTCTGGCATACCTGACGGACCGGAACGGAGCAGAGGCCACCACGCAGGAGATCATGGCGGCGATATTTGAAGAAAGCAAACCGTCCTACTTCAGTAATATCCGCCTGGACCTGCTGGATACCCTGGAGGCGCTCGGGGCAGCGGAAATCATTTCCGCTGCCTACGGCCGGATGCGTGTCGTCCGGGAACAGGTGGACTGCGATTATTTTGACTTTCTGGACGGAAAAGCCAATACATTCCGCGGCGAATATATGTCACAGTACTCCTTCGCGGAGATGACCTGCTCGCTCCTTGGAGATCGGAAAAAGTCATTGAATACTTATTAAAAAAATTTTGATAAAAACAACAAAAACATGTAAAAGCATCCCGAAGTGTGCGTTTTCTGTGCGTTTCGGGATGCTATAATTTTTTATTGAAAAGAGTCGTCCAAAATAAAGGACAAACTCGAATTCGGACAAAGTAGTTTTTGTTTTCGTAATCAGCAAAAGGAGACGCAAATGAGTAGAAAGCTTAAAAAAACTCTGGCCATGATCCTGTCCCTAGTGACAGTATCCTCGGCCGCCTTCACTTCCATGGCTGAAGTTGAGGTTGTAGAAGAAGTCGATCAGATCGCAGTACCGGAAGAATCGGTATCTGTGGTAGCGGAGGTACTGGAAGCAGCCGTTTCTGCAGAAGAAAATATTTCTGTAGAAACGGTCGAAGAAATCACAGAAACAGAAGAAGACACAGACAGTGAACCGTCATCTGTCGTGTCTGAAAAATTGCCTGGCACCTCGAACTCGGATATAAGTCTAAGCCTTAAAAAGACGTTTGATGAAGGTGAGTCCATAATAATATCTGTAATAAACAACAATGAGCAGGAGGACATAGTGGGAGAAGTAATTATTGCCACAGACTCTGGAGAATATTGTGATTCTATGGGTTTTGCGTGTGTTCATAAATCTACGACGCAGTTACCTTTTTTCCAACCGCAACCGGCAGGAACGTATGTAGTCAAAGCACTCAGTGCTGATGGTAGTCTTTATGATAAAGTTCCTTTTACGGTAAAGGGAGCAGATATTAAAGTCACAAAAGCAGACGGCTCCGGTGCTGTCAAAGGCGTGGAGTACACCTGGACAAACGGAACGCCGCGGATTCTCACAATCAAAGCAAATGATCTTGTCATTTCCGGAACCACAGACAGTGAAAGAATCGTTGTGTCACAAGGTGTAAGCAAGCTGACACTGGACGGGGTTGTCATGAATAACAGTGAAACCAGGCAGGACGCATTACAGATAGACAGTAGAAATCTTGAGCTGGTAGTGAAGGACGGAACTGAAAACAGCCTGATCACAGGCGGTGTAATATCCGTGTATGGCAGCAATGACCTTACAATAACGGGAACAGGAACTCTGAATGTAGCTTCCGGATCTTCTATGACTACGGAATCGGTGACATCAGGCATCTCTGTGAAGGGTGTTCTGACAGTAAATGGTCCGACAATCAATACGGAAGGTGGAAAAGAAACCAGAACGGATAGCAATGGTATCACTACTACAGAGTGCTTCGTACTTGAATCAGGAACGGTAAACGCCAAAGGCGGAGAAGGGATCGGCGGCAAGAGTTACGGAATCTTTGGTAATACTACGGTCACAGGCGGTGTGCTGATAGCACAGGGTTATACTTCTGCAATGACGGAGGTGCCTGCGGGAAGGGTGACCGGAGCCAGCCGGAACTATGATGGATCCTCACCGGTTCCTTATAATCCGGCAGACCTTGCAAGTTATAAATACCTGGATATGGGGAGACTGTTCGACATCACATTTGATGTGGAAGCCGGAATTAAGAGCGTTACAGTGAAAATTGAATTGATGGGTCCGGACCCGATGAAAATCACAGCAGATCAGTTTCCGAAGACCTTGAAGAACTGCCCGCCTGGAACACAGATTGTGATTGAATCGGCAGAGTGCGAGGCGGGGTATGAATGTACGCTGGCGCTTCCGTATACCTATATGATCCCGGATCATGACGATACGTTTACGATCCCGGCCAAGAAGAAGACCGTATCCTCTTCCGGCAGCAGTACAGGGAACGAGAAGTCGGAGCCTCTCTTCACCGGTACATGGAACAATGCCGTAAAGAACGGATCCTGGTCACAGGACGCTCACGGAATCTGGCATTATGCCTCATCCGAGTTCTTCCGCAATACCTGGGGTTATATCGTAAATCCCTATGCAAAAGATGGTCAGCACACCGCTGACTGGTTCTGGTTTGACCGCCAGGGCAACATGCTCACCGGCTGGCAGTTCATTAACGGCAAGTGGTATTATCTCAATCCGAGTAAGGACGGCACGCTCGGTGCCTGCCAGCTCGGCGGTGTTACGCCCGACGGCTGGACCGTAGACGAAAGCGGAGCCTGGATTGAAAGCATTCCCCAAAAATAAGTCATAAGAACAGCATGAAGGAGGCCTCCCGCGAGGCCTCTTTTTTCTTGTACCTCGGGTCGGATAAGGAGACCATGTATGCCCCGTTTGTGACAAAATCACCTTGCTATGTGTTAATTTTTCACTTTCCAAGATTAGTTTAACGTGTTAAACTGTTCTTGGGGAATTTACGAATAAACACAAAAGGAATACGACCTATGGTAATGCCGAATATCATACAGGGATTTGGACTCGAGATCATGATGATCGCCATCATCGGCTATCTTTGTGTGCAGAGTTTTCGAAACAGAAAGACGGAGACCCTGTCGTCTTTCTTCTATCTGAGCCTTTCTCTGATGCTCTTTCTGCTGATCAATGTCCCTGTCCGGATTTCGGATCTGCGGCTGGTCACATGGGATTCCACGACGGTATTTCTCCTGAATGCGTTATATATTGCCCTGGAAACCCTGGCAGTCTATGAATGGTTTGTCTATTTTCTTACCGTCCAGAGCACGGCTTTTTCCCGCAGGATCCGGAACAGTCATATCTGTCTGATCCCGCTTTACGGAATGATCATTCTTCTTGCGGTCTCCTTTAAGACCGGCTGGCTTTTTTATGTGGACGGGGACGGCGTCTATCACCGGGGGAATCTCTTTTTCCTGCAGCTTCTGCTGCCGTATTCCTACCTCGCGGCCTCTTTTATCTGTACGATTGTCGGATATAAAGAAAATAAAAACCGCAGGCTCCTCACCATTTTTATTTCCGCCTTTATTTCTTCGATTGCCGCTTCCGTGCTGCAGGTGCTGTTCAGCGGTTCCTTTACGCATGCGGGTCTTACGCTTGCGGTGATTCTCATTTATATCGAAATGTTCCAGTATGAGATCAAGCAGATCGAGAACATGAAGTCTCTTCGGGAGGTCAATCAGAAACTGGAAGTCGTCAATGAAAAACTCAGTGATACGGTAAAGGAACTCGAGGTCAGTGTGGCCAATGAGAAAGCCGCCAATAATGCAAAAAATGATTTCCTTTCCCGGATGAGTCACGATATCCGGACGCCTCTCAACGGAATTCTCGGGATCATTGAGATCGATAACCGGCATCCGGAGGATACGGAGCTTCTCGCAAATAACCGGAAAAAGGCCAAGGTCGCGGCGGATCATCTGCTTTCCCTCATTAATGATATCCTCGATATGAGCAAACTGGCATCCGGGAAATACGAGTTTTCGCATGAACCGTTCTCCATGCCGAAGCTTGTCGAAGAAGTCTATACCATCACGAATACCTCGGCGGCACAGGCCGGAATCACGCTGACCCTGGAACCGGATGCGCCGGGCGCACCGGCCACCTGCGGAAGTCCTCTTCATATCAAGCGCATCCTTCTGAACATTGTCGGAAACGCCATCAAATACAATAAGGAAAACGGTTCCGTCCGGATCCGGCTGACCCATGAACTGACGGGAAGCGGGCAGGCGGCCTATACGGTGACGGTTTCGGACACGGGCATCGGAATGAGTGAGGAGTATCTGAAGAATCTCTTTGAGCCGTTCTCCCAGGAAAGCATTGATGCGAGAAGCGTTTATAACGGTTCCGGACTCGGGATGGCGATCACGAAAGCCCTGATCGACAACATGGGAGGCACTATCGAGGTGGAGAGCCGGGTCGGAGAGGGATCGACATTTACCGTCCGGCTGGCTCTTGACATCGCGGAAGAAAAAGCTCTCTGCGAAGAGGCCGCCGGCGAAGAGGAAAATTTAAGCGGCCTCCGGATCCTCCTCGCAGAGGACAATGAGCTTAATATCGATATCGCGAAATCCCTTCTCGAGGATTACGGCGCCGAAGTGGAGGTTGCGGAGAACGGAGAACTTGCCGTAACAGCTTTCCGGGATGCCCCCGCCGGGACCTTCGATGTGATCCTCATGGACTGCATGATGCCCGTGATGGATGGCTACGAGGCGACGAGAGCCATCCGGAACCTGCCAGGACCGGATGCCCGGACGATCCCGATTCTTGCCATGACGGCCAATGCGTTTGCCGATGATGTGAAGCGCTGCCTGGAGGCAGGAATGAACGATCATCTTGCCAAACCGTTTGAGATCGGGAAAGTCGTGACAACGATCAACCGGTATGTAAAGCACGGATAGGAAAGGAGAAAAAATGAACCCTGAAAATATTCAGTTAACAAAGGAAATGAAAGAGAGAGCCGCACAGGCGAAATCTGCAGAGGAGATCATGAAGCTGGCTTTGGAGTACGGACTCCGCCTGACAGAAGACGAGGCGCAGAAAGCGAAGGAGTTCCTTTCGGACGGAGAGCTGTCCGATGAGGAACTGGCCATGGTTTCCGGCGGAAAAGGGAGACCGTCTGCCAAATATCAGGTCGGCCAGAGAGTCAGGACCTATCATAAGGATGACTACTATAACGGGACAGTGAAAAGTGTGAATTTCGTTGAACTCCAGAACGCCTGGTATTATCTGATCCAGTTTGATATGGGAGACACCAAATCGTACCCGGAAGACTGGGTGAGCGCAATCTGACAGGTATGACAGGTCTTTCGCTTTCAGAACAGTATTACCGGGAGATCGGACGTCCGGCGATTGCGTCCGGGTTCCCTGACCTTCTGCCCCGCATCGCAGCGGGGCTTATTGGGGAGGGGTCCGAGTGCTTCGGCTACGATGACGAGGTCTCCCGGGATCATGATTTCGGGCCGGGTTTCTGCCTCTGGCTTCGGGAAGAGGACTATGAGCGATACGGGGAGGAACTCCAGGCTCTGTACGAGAGCCTTCCCGGAGAATTTGCCGGATTTCCGGCGAGAGCTGCCGGAAGCCATGCGGGAAAACGTCTCGGTGTACACAGCATCCGCGGGTTTTACTCCTACTTCCTCGGAAAGGAAGTTTTCCGGGAATTCGACGCGCGGCTTCGGGAGAATCCCTCAACGGCCGGGAACCTGCTTTCACGGGTCCCGGAAGATCGTCTCGCCGCCTGCACCAACGGACGGATCTTCGAGGACAATGCCGGGATTTTTACCGGGATCCGGGAGGCCATTCTCGGGTATTATCCGGAGGAGATCCGCATCGCAAAAATCGCGTCCGAGGTCTTCCGGATGGCGCAGTCGGGACAGTATAATTATGCGCGCTGCATGCGCCACGGCGAAGTGACGGCCGCGGAACTTGCAAAGTTTCAGTTTGCGGAGAGTGCACTGCATCTACAGTTCCTTCTTGGCAGGAAATATGAGCCCTACTATAAATGGTCGCGAAGAATGGCCGGGGAACTCCCTCTGTTACGGGGTGTCCCGGTTCTTTTGGATACGCTGATGATGCTCGGGCCGCAGCGGGAGGCCTGGAGAGTCTACGATGATCCGTATGTAAATCAGAAAGACGAAAAAGTCCGGGTGATCGAGGCAATCTGCGCGCTCTTCCTGAAAGAACTCCGGGCGCAGGGACTGACCGATCGGGAGGATGCGTTTTTAGAGCCCCACGTGGAGGAGATCTATGCTCACATCGGAAGATAAAAAACAGGCAATTACCGAGCTGGAATGGGAGATGTTCCAGAAGGTCGAGAATCAGGGCGGAAGGGCTTTGTGCCAGGATAACCGCGCGGTATTTTTCATCATGCGCATGAGTCAGTATGCGCCGTGGCCGGAGCCCCTTCTTGACAGTTACATGGTGGATCTTTCCCGGGCAAAAGTCATGGAACGAAACATGGTGGCGGAGAAATACGCGTGGATGATGGAAGTGACGGCTCCGGAGGAGTTTGAGGCGATCCGTGACATGCTGCCTCCGCTTTCCGAGAAGAAAGAGGTTCTGATCCGTGAGATCGTTGCCGAGGAGACGCGCTGGTTCGAGGAGTATGCGGCCCGGTATCCGCTCCTTGCGAGCGGAAACCGGAAAGGAGACGCGACGCGGAATGCGGAAAGCCTCGGCGGCACGAGCATGCCGGTGTACCTGAAGGGGGAGCTTCGGACCTATTCCCTTGCCACCCTCAGGCTGTACCTCGATATGGTGCATGACCTCAAGGAGAAAGGCCTGAATCCCGGAATCATGATCATGGACGACCAGATGAAGCGTCTCGGGTACCGGGATATCGAAGACGCGGAAAACTCGTTAGGAGGAAAACAATGAGCAATGATCCGGGCACCATCCCGATGGGACGGGTCCTTGAAAAACTGGACGGATATTTTGCGGTAAATGACATCCCGTCGGCTGAAAAGCATCTCCTGTACTGGCTTTCCGAAGCGGAGAAAAGCGGGAATGACAGCGCGCGACTTACGATCCTCAACGAGATGACCGGCCTGTATCGAAATATGGGAAAGAAAGAGGAAGGGCTTCAGGCAATTGATGACCTTCTGGCTCTTTTAGATTCGATGCAGATCGAAGACTCTGTGCCGTATGCCACGACACTTCTCAATGCCGCTACGGGGCTCAAGGCTTTCGGAAAGGCGGAGGAGTCGCTTCCGCTCTATGAAAAGGCGAGAGGCATCTATGAGAGATGCCTTCCGGAAAATGACGAAAAGCTTGCGGGTCTTTACAACAATATGGCACTGGCTCTTACGGAAACGAAAAGCTTCGGAAAAGCACGGGAACTCTTTCATCGGGCATCCGCGATCCTCTCGGAGCACCCGGGCAAAGAGGGCGAGAGGGCGATCACCTGCCTGAATCTTGCGGATCTCTGTGCGGCGGAAACCGGCCCTGTGGAGGCCGAGGAACAGATCAACGCCTGCATGGACGAAGCCGAAAAGCTTCTTGATTCGGAAAACCTCAAGCGGGACGGCCATTATGCCTTTGTATGCAGAAAATGCGCCCGTGCCTTCGGATACTACGGCCGCTTCGTGACAGAAGCGGATCTCCTCAAGCGGGCCGAAGCCATTACATGATGTGCGTGAAACGACGTCTTTGCTGGAACAACCGCGACGTTTCACGCGAAGCG
>JAZUHZ010000244.1:0-13046 GCA_045642005.1 Candidatus Avilachnospira sp. | reverse complement strand
GGTATGAACACAATATGATACTGGCATTTCCACTTTGTATGTGATAAACTTTCACTGTCCACTTGGACCGCCTCCTGTTCTTTTGAGATTGGCTCGCAACACCTTTCTCATTGTATCACAGGAGGCTTTTCTTGTGACCTACAGGCTTCCGCTTATCTCCATTCTCCCCAGCATAGCTGGGGGATTAGGGTTTTCATTTATGTCATCGCTCCAAAAGACATTATCAGTTGTTCCATAAGCTGGTACCGTAAAATTAGAATTTATTGCTGTTAAGTCTTTAGCCGTTCCAAACAAATCGCGGGCCTTCTTCACCGTTTGTCCCGGTGGGAATAAATCCGGCTTTTTCCAGCACTCTCTGAGACGCAATATTTCCCGGTTCTGTTTCCGCGCACACCATCCAATCCGAGTCACCGTTATCCATTTCATATTTTCCAAAACTTCTGTTCTCAAGTTCTGTCTCTTTAAGATCTATGGATACTGCCCGGTCCGGATTATCCAAGGTTTCAATTTTTATACCGTATCCTTTCGCTCTCATACCAACCCCGTCAAACCAGGGCTGCATAACCATTTCCAACTGTTTTCACCTGTCCGGACAATCAGAAGGGCTTCCGCATTCCGGACAAAATTTACTTGTAATATTCTGCTTTCCGCAGACCTTGCAGTTCCATGAAGCTGTTTTCTCCGACGGAAACAAACCCGGAAAAACAGGGTTCACAAAAGGCCTGTCTGTGTTTTCTGCCGTAACCGGCCATGGTTTATAGGATTCATCGATAAACATATTGTTTAAAATAGCATCCATTTCTTCATTTGAATATGCTTTTTTTATCTCATGAGCAGCCAGCGCTTTTTCATTCTCGTTATTTATGGAAAGCGTCAGAATCGCAAAATCCTTTAACTGCAGACCAAACCCGTCCAGCTCCGGTCCGATGACTTTATGGAAGTTTTCATACATCGGTTTCAACAGGTTGGAAAATTCTCTATGGGGTATCGCCTTTTCCCATGTCAGATGAAGTGCTGTCACCATGTAGTCAGACATTTTTTCTTTCAAATATTTCTCCGGTTCACTTTCCGCTTTTTCATATATTGCACTGTCTGCTATGATGGTTTGCAGACTGACCGCATAAAATATCTCACATTCAAGTTCAAAATTCTCTGAATTATTTATTACCGGATAGTTTATCTTGCCGCCTCTTTTGAATGATAACTCTTTCATATTTCATTCTCCTTTCTATTCTTCCAAAGCTTCTGTTCTCCAGTTCTGTCTCTGTAAGATCAATGGATACAGCCCGGCCCGGATTATTCAATTGAGCCTCACTGATTAAAACTTACCACTGAGAATTTCGATAAGTAAAGTCTGCTGCCAACCATGTTTGAACATCCCGATCATGGTCAATTTCTTCTGCTTCGTCGAATATCTTATCTATCCAGGCTATACCAAATACGTATTCGCATTCGACGGTTTTTCCAATACTCTATAGGACATACCATTTTCCAGATACTCTGCATCATAATCATATTTATCTGACCATCTGCGGCCATCCGGAAGGTATCCCGTTTCACATTCCACACATATGGACAGTTTTTCACCTCTGCTGTTATAGAACGATTGACATTCTATGTTTTCGCCTGATTCGGGACCGCTTTCAACATATTGTATGTCCGGAATAACACACCTGATTTCATGCTCTTTGCCATCAGGCCGGAAAGGCACGCTGATGATAAAGCACCCCAAAACATCCTTAAAGGAATTATCTTTCTCTCTTTCAACGACAGTATACGGCATCTCTTTTCCATCAATCAATATTACTATTTCGCCAAATGGTGTTTTCATGCCGCATCTCCTCAATGCTGACAAATTACAATTTGTCAGGCACAGCATACCATATTTTTGTATTTTTCACCATACAATTCAGAGGTATGTAAACCCTGCAGCTGGCTCCTGCAGGGCATTTTACAGATTTCACGCCCCATCCTGCCGATCCTTTTCTTTCTGCTGAACCGCAGTGCGTCTGATCCGGACGGGGCGTAATTCATGAAGTCACAAATTGTGACTTCATGAAACAGTGGCTTCGACTACAAAGAACTCATCCTTCGGATGAAGCTTTGCTCTGGTGCTTAAGAATTTCTCGATATCAAAGAGATATTTCTTGTCAAAGTCTGCCGTGTACTTGTAATTCGGGTGCTGCGTCAGGTCATATTTATCTGACAGGAACGGCCTGACACCTCTTAGCTGCAGGACGCACTTTCCGCCGTCCATGACGGCAAGTTCATCCCTGCTCATCAATTCCTTTCCAAGCTTCTGATACTTGGTTCCGTAGCTGGAACTGTTGCCTCGTGTATCCGAGGTATTGAAGGTATCGATCGTTTCCTTGCCCAGAGCTTCCGAAGGGCAATCGTGAGACTTCCCTGCGGATCTGTATCGACTAGAAGAACCTTCTTTCCTTCACCTGCAAGACCGATCCCCAGATTTTCACAGGTGGTGGTCTTGCCGGTCCCGCCCTTCTGGTTTACTACAGCCATCACTGTGGCTTTTGACATTCGTGATCACCTCCTTAAAAGCTTTCAAATAACTCCGGGGGATATTCATACGCTGCAGGCTTCTTTTCCTCCGGGGCTTTTCCATAGAAATCATAGTTGACCTTCGCCTGATAATAGGGACTGATCGTAGCCGGAGCATTGTATAAAGCCGCGAGCATGTACTGCCGGATGTTTCGCACGTTGGTGGTGTTCTCCTTCAGACAGTCCATGACGTAGCGGATATGGTCTGATTCAAGCTTCTTTATCATTTCGGTATCCTCCAATAGAAAAAGCCCGCCGGTTGATGTGAATTCAACTGACGGGCTATGTAAGTTTTCTAACGGAGGCGGCTGTTATTAGCGCTGCTAATTCATGGAGATGATTTCTGCTAACGGCCTTCCGGATCTGTTAGCTGGAATCCCAGATTTTTACACCTGTGAGCACGGAAAAACACGCGGATAAACCGAACCTGCCGCCAAAATTAGCAGACTTTCCGAAACCGGCATTTTCAGGCCATTAGCTGTGAGCCCAAAATTTTAGCAGTCTGCTAATCGGAGCTCTGAAATATTAGCTGGAAAAATGAAAAATGCGAGAGATTTTTTATGATCTCTCGCACTGAAGTCCCGTTCCTGGGGGGATTCGAACCCCCGACCTTCCGCTTAGGAGGCGGACGCTCTATCCTGCTGAGCTACAGAAACATTTATTTCATAAGTGCTGCGCACTTATGTGGGTGATGGTTGCTGCGCACTTATGTGGGTGATGGTTGCCGCGCACTTTTGGTGTCGATGGTTGCTGCACGTTTGTTTCACGTGAAACATTTTACTTGCGGCGCGCCAGCACGGCCGCAATCCCGACAATTGCTGCGGTACCGGGAAGGAAGATCACGAGTGTCTTCTTCACGATATCAAAGAAGAAATCCTGCGGGAGGATATTGATGAGCAGCGATTCTCTGGGATCCAGAAGCCACAGATCATTATGGAAGAAGATCTCGTGGAACTGGACGAAGGCCCGGTCAAAGTTCGTCAGCATATAAATTGCCAGCGCGATAATGATGATGAAAAATGCCGCTGCGCCGATGAGCATTCCCTTTCCTGTTGCCTTGCGGAAAGTTTTGCTTTCCTTTATTATAGCATATCTTCCGTAAATGAAAAGGAAAATCGCAAACATTATGCAGATATACCGAATCTGTAATGCTTTGATAAACAAATTGCGGCAGTCTGCCATATGGAGAAGCTCCCGTTCGACGAAGAAGTTCCTTGTTCCTTCGGCCGTATCGATCGGTGTCTGCAGATCCGGTGTGTCTTTGTCCCCGATCAGATATTTCATCATGTGCTCGGTCACGCTCATCAGGGAATTCTCTCCGGTCATCCGGACCCCTGCCGGGAGATTCGCGAGCACGTTGTACTTCTCATATTCCTCCTGATACATGGAATAGTCGTGGTAGCACACGAATTTCATGCTCGTGAAGAGGAGAGCGATGATCAGACAGAAGGCGCTGATCGCACCGAAAAATACGGTTACCGAATACTTGCTGCTATTCATAGCGTCACCCTTCCGTGGAGCCAGATGCCGCATTTAATGCGGCGGCCTGCGAGCGGTTCTCCGAGGAGATCGTTCTTTCTCATGCAGAGACGGAACTGCACGTCGTTGCAGGTGACCCTGAGGAACCAGAGCGGAACCCCGGTATAGGCATTGATGGCTTCTTCCACACCGGTGATTTCCCCGACAATGGAGTACTGGTCGCAGTCCACACCCCAGGGGATAAAGGTCTGATCCACTACGGTATACAGATCTTCGGTCTGGATCCGTTCATAGAGTTCGTCTTCGATGGCAGCTTCTTCTTCGATGCCGGCATCATGAAGGACGCTGCGGCAGGAGGCATCGCCGGCATCTTTGATACCGGTGATGTCGGAGAGAACACCGTAGGTGTCATGCACGACCGGCAGCAGCACTTTTCCCTCATTTGCAAAGGCTGAGAGATAGGTGCCCCGGTATGCTTTCAGCGGATCCTCGCCCCGGGCAAGGAGGCTCCGGTATTCCAGGGAATTGGTCATGTGGAAGATCAGGGAGATGCCCGGCGCCAGATCATCGATGATCCCGGAATAGGTATCGGTTTCCGTATGCCGTTCCAGGATACACTCTGCGCTGCTCGATTCCTCTTCCGCTTCCAGAAACGGATAATAATATATAAGTCTCGGAAGATGTCCTGCCGCCGCCAGCGTGGCTGCCAGGATTCCGACGGCCCGGTTTGTCATCAGACAGTATTCTCTGATCACGCAGCCCGGCTCGATATTCAGTTCCATCTGCAGATTTTCCGGTTTTATGACTTCTTTCTCGAGAAAATCAAACATGCCGGTCTCTCCGGTAAAATCGGGAAAACCTGCTGCTTTTATAAATCTATGCATATATCTCCGCCGATGCTTCTAATCTTTTCGTCAAAATTCTCGTAGCCGCGCAGGATGTAGTTGATATTCACAACTGTCGATACCCCTTCGGCCGAAAGCGCCGCGATCACGAGAGCCGCGCCCGCTCTGAGGTCGGGAGCACTGAGATAGGCTCCCTGCAGGCGGTTGGTTCCTTCAATGATGGCCGCATTTCCCTCTACCCGGATCCGGGCACCCATCCGGATGAGTTCGCCTACATAACCGAACCGGTTTTCGAAAATGCTCTCGGTGACCACGCTGGTTCCCTGGGACAGGGTGAGCACGGTCGCCATCTGCGCCTGCATATCCGTCGGGAAGCCGGGATAGGGGAGGGTCTTGATATCCGTGCTCCGCTGCAGGCCCTGTCCGATCACCTCGACCGCCTCATCATATTCATAGACAATGTTGCCCATCTCACGGAGTTTCGCCGTAACGGACTCCAGATGCTTCGGGATCACGTTGTTTACGACGATATCACCCCGTGCGGCAGCCGCCATACACATAAATGTTCCCGCCTCGATCTGGTCGGGAATGATCGCATACTGTGTCCGGTGAAGCCGCTCCACGCCCCGGATGCGGATGGTATCCGTTCCGGCACCGCGCACAGAAGCGCCCATGGAATTTAAGAAGTTGGCCACATCGACGATATGCGGCTCTTTTGCCACATTTTCCAGAATGGTCTGTCCCTCCGCGAGGGCAGCCGCCATCATGACATTGATCGTTGCGCCCACGGACACCACATCAAAATAGATATGGGCAGCGGTCAGCTTTTCCGCCGTGGCCGTCACCACGCCGTTTTCCACGGTAACCGTCGCGCCCAGTGCCCTGAATCCTTTGATATGCTGATCGATCGGCCGAAGTCCGATATTGCAGCCTCCGGGAAGCGGAACGCGCGCTTTCTTATATTTTCCGAGCATGGCGCCGATGAAATAGTAGCCCGCCCGGATGAAACGGAGCTGATCCGTTCCTTCGGATGAGGCATCCATATCTTTACCGCACACTTTCGCCGTGTGGGAGTCGGCCATCTCGACGCTTCCGCCCATAGCTTTTATGGCATCAAACATAACGCGGATATCATCCACATCCGGCACATTTTCAATCACAACCGGCTCATCGGTCATCACCGAAGCCGCAATGATCCCAAGCGCCGCATTTTTTGCGCCGCTTATAGAAACTGTGCCTTTTAACCTGTTCCCGCCGTGAATAATGTATTTTTCCATACCCTTTAATATACCTTATTTTGCGATAGATGTAAAGCAGATGAAATTTCCGCTGCCGAACTCTTCTCTCGGGATCGTTTCTGTCTCCCCGGTTTCCGGATGCAGGATCTTTACGACCTTGGCGTCATATCCGTAGATGATATCTTTGGAGCCGTCATCGTGCTCGACGGTAACCGGATGATCGTAATAGACAAAGTTGAGCACCTCATTCAGGTCCGCCTCCCTGGCATCAATGACCAGATCTTCTGCCGCAGGCCCCGCCTCGCGAAGACTGTCCCGGATCGTATGGAAATTCCCACGGTCCGCCCGGGCATAAATGATCGCGCCGTTTTTATCTTTGATGATTCCGTAATTCTCATAGCAGAGATCCAGAGCATCCGAGAATCTGGCGGTGACCCCCTTTAGGTGACCGTGCTCGAAGGCATAGTAGAGCATATCCTTTTCGCTCTTCTCCGCGCGGATCTCGACATTTCCTGAGTTTTCATAGGAAATGCTTTCCGGCACCTCTACGGTCATTTTCTTTGTGTTCTTCACTTCCTCAGCCACTGAAATGCAGTATACCTTCTGTTTTTCACCGGACGTGGTCGCAAACAGAAGACTGTCCGCGGATTCCCCGCCGCCGGAGCATACGATCGTATCCGCCGATTCCTGCACGAAGGTGCCGGTTCCTCTTTTTTTGTACAGATTAAAGAGGAAGCGGTTGTCTGTTTTTTCAAAATCATCAAGCCAGAGACCCGGCTTTTCGTATTTCTTGATCTCGTTAAGATCTTCATCATAGATCTGCAGCCGGTAGAACGGCATGCTCCGAAGACGCCCGTTGATATACCATTTGTCATCCGCTCCCGAGGTGCCGATCACGATGTCATCGTCATTGAACGTAAGGATCTGCAGGACCTCTCCGTCCGCTGCATCAATGGACTGCGTGGAGCCTGTCACGATATTCATGACTTTCACACTGTCCGAATCGTACCGCCCGTTTTCCACAAAGGCAAAACGGTTCTGGGATCCGCTGGAGGCATAGGTATCTGCCGAAAGGCCGCTGACCACCTCCATCATCTCCAGGGATTTCAGATCGATCGCGAATACGGTGCCGTTCTGTTTGAAATAGAACATGTCCCCCGATCCTTTGGCACACAGCCCGGAAAGCTCGTTTTTGATCTTTTCGTACGAGGTTTCAAAGGGAACAAAGAAATTCTCGGTAATAATGTCCGATTCCGGACTGTAGCTGTAATATACCAGTCCGTTCAGACCCTCATGGCGCCCCCGGTTCATGTATCCGTATACAACAAAATCCAGCACGCCGGTATCGCTGACCGCGAGGATCTTCAGATCATGGTCCCGGCACAGCGAGCGGACGCCGTCATCTTTTTCACTCCGGAACGAGAACACGTTCACGGCGCGCATGTTCTTCTGATCATAACACCAGAGTTCCTTATCGCTCTTGAAAGCGATATACTGCCCGTTTTCGCTGGTTTTTGTGGAGAGCACTTCCGGATCGGTGATGCCGAGCATGATCATCTTTCCCGCAAAACGATGCTTGGTGGCGGAAAAGACCTCGTAGGACCTGCGCCGGTAATTCATGATATAGATTCGCTCGGCGCCGGTCCGCATGCTGAAATGATCCGTATTCACATAGGACTCTGTGCCTGCCGCACTCTCGGTTTTTGTCCGGTAAATGACTTCAATGTCACCGGTCATCCCCTGGAATTCCCGGAGATAGAGCTCCGGCGCCCCGTCAGGCTGCATGCCGGTCTCCCCCCATGTAAGTTCCGTGAAGGATGAGCCGATGGTCACCGTACCGAGACTGTCATTCAGGGCTTTCGGATCGGTCTCCATATACTGGGTCAGAGAACGGGCTTCCTCATAATCAAAGGTTTTGGAATTGAATTCGAGGGCGAGGGCGAGCATCGAAGATGCGGGGCCGCCGGCAGCAGCACCGCTCCCCGCACCGGCACCGTCGGAGGCGGTGCCGGTGGAGGTGCCGGTGGAGGTGCCGCTGCCGGCCGTGGGCCACAGGATCTTCGTGTAGTAGTTTACTTTCCTTCCGCCGGTGTCCAGGGTGATGCACAGAAGATAGGGATTATCCCGCTCGATCAGATTCTGGATCGGGAGCAGGGCGGTCAGGGTATCGCCGGCTTCTTCAAAGGATGTCACTTCCGTTTTTTCAATAAAGTGATCCAGCCTGAGATTCCGGATCTCATAGCTGAGTCCTACGATTGAGTTTCCGTATTTCTGAACATGGATCTCCAGTTTTCTGTCTTCCGGAAGAATACTCAGGGTATCGGCCGCCTCATTTCCCATGTTCTGCAGATGTCCGCGCATAGGATTGTAGGCCATCCCGTCAAGAGTGGCATAAAGAACCGGAAACGTGGGCTCCTCCATATTGGCATACACCGCGTTCTCGTACTGGGTTGAGCGGATGGATCTGGCAAAATAGATTCCTAAAGAAATAAAGAAACAGGACGCCAGCAGAATCGCCAGCAGTCCTCTCCGTCCGATTGTCTTTTTCTTTCTGCTGCCCTTAGTCATTTATGTATCCGAGCGCCTTTTCCAGTGCCATCTTTTCCTCGGTCCCGAGCGGGGTGTCCGTGGTTCCGGCATCTATATCTTTGATATAAAGAAAACAGCCTTCCTTGGCATGCATGCAGTTGATCACGACTCCCGAATTGGTATAGTCCAAAAGCGCAAGCGCAAAAGACATCTTTCCTCCCATTCCTTCAAATGCGTCATACCGCACAATGCCGGTCTTCTGATATGCCGAACGAAGCGTACGGTTCATCACCCGCATGGAATCCTTCTGATAATCCATCTGTTCCTGAAGACTGATGATCGCATCTTTCTCCTCGGTCACGAGGTCTTCGAGCGATTCCGCATCCCGGCCGCGCATGAAAAGGTCATAGGCGCGGTACAGCTTTTTATAATTGATCGTCGCGATGATCGCAATACAGAGGCTCACAAAGCTGATAAATAGCGTTGCGAGCACGATCAGCGTATAAGTATCCATATTATTTCAGCCTTTCGATCAGTTCATTGAGCACATCTTCGGAGAAATAATCAATGACGATTTTTCCCTTCCCGTCTTTCCCGGGTTTGATGCTCACCTTGGTGCCCAGGGATTTTGTGAGCGATCTGGCCGCTGATTTTAAGTACGCGTCCACGGGTTTCTTTTCCGCCTTCTTATTCATAAGAAGTGCCGGGCTCTTGGCAAGCTTTTCCGCCGTCCGCACACTCATTCCTTCTGCGACGATCCGGTCACAGAGTGTTTCCCGCATCGTCTCATCTTCCACAGAAAGAATGGCCCTTGCGTGGCCGGCCGACAGCTTTCCTTCGGAAAGTTTTCCGAGAATATTGTCACTCAGTTTCAGAAGACGGAGAGAATTGGTCACAGCAGTACGGCTCTTGGAAACCTTAGCCGCCACATCCTCCTGCCGGACACCGAACTCTTCGATCAGCGCCTTATAGGCAAATGCCTCCTCGACAGGATTCAGATCCTCTCGCTGCAGGTTCTCGATCAGCGCCACCTCGGCCGCCTCACTCCTTCCGAATTCGCGGATGATCACCGGTACTTCCGTAAGTCCGGCCAGTTTTGCTGCTCTCCACCGGCGCTCCCCGGCAACGATCTGATACATCGATCCATTCTTCTCCACGATCAGCGGCTGGAGCACGCCGTATTTACGGATGGAATCCGCAAGCTCCGCAAGAGCATCCTCATCAAAATTCTTACGCGGCTGATCCCGGTTCGGCTCGATCAGAGAGAGGCGGAGAGAAGATGTTTCACGTGAAACATTTTCCTTCGCAAAGTCGTCGATCAGTGCGTTCATTCCTTTTCCTAATACAGATTTTGCCATATTTACCTCCCGGTCTATTAAATAACAAACCCCTTCGAGATTCGTCAGAATATCATGATTCGTAAATCGCAGGACCTTAAGCCCCAGGGATTCGAGATATTTCGTCCTTCGCTGATCATAGGCGATCGCTTCCGGTTCATAATGCTGACTGCCGTCCACCTCAACGCAAAGCGCAGCACTTTCGCAGTAAAAGTCCACAATGTAGGGTGCAAATACCTTCTGGCAGTTCCATTTTTCCGGCCTTTCCTTCAAAAACTGAAACCAGAGGCGACGCTCCTCCTTCGTCATGTCCCTTCGCAGTGCGCGGGCCCGCGCTTCCAGTTTATTCATTTCCGAGTAATTCCGCTGCCAGAAGCCGGTAGCTTTCAGCTCCTCGGGAGCCGGAATCATAGACGATGATCGGCTGCCCGAAGGACGGTGCCTCGGCAAGTTTTACGTTGCGCGGGATAATGGTGCGGAAGAACGGAATGCTCCCGAGACCGTTTTTCACCGATTCGACCACCTGCTCGGAAAGCTTGGTTCGCTGATCATACATCGTAAAGACAATGCCTTCTACCGAAAGACCCGGGTTGATCTTCTGCTTCACCAGGTTGATCGTACTGATGATCTGGGAAAGGCCTTCCATGGCATAGTACTCGCATTGCACGGGAACGATCACCGAATCGGATGCCACCAGCGCATTGAACGTCAGGATCCCTAACGAGGGCGGGCAGTCGATCATGATATAATCATACATTGACTCAATCTCACGGAGTGCTTCCCTGAGGCGGCTGTTTCTTCCCTGAATGCTCTGAAACTCCGCTTCGGCTCCGGCGAGGTCAAGATCCGAGGGGATCACATCCAGATTCGGGAGCACCTCCTCCAGGATGCACTCTTTGGCCGCAGCGTTCCCGCAGATCAGATCGTATACTGACTTTCCCTCGGTTTCCTCGGGCGAAAGGCCGCTCGTTGCATTTCCCTGCGGATCAAAATCAATCAGCAGCACTTTCTGTCCCGCTTCAGCAAGACAGGCTGCCAGGTTGACGGTTGTAGTGGTTTTTCCGACACCACCCTTCTGATTTACAATTGATATTATTCTGCTCATTTTCCCATACAGAACTCGGAAAAGATCCTGTCACAAAGATCATCTTCCGTTTCCTCTCCTATAATCAGTCCGAGACTGTGATATGCATCCATCAGATCGATAGTGTAAAAATCTTCCGGCATGTCCTGTTCAATAGAGGTAAGCACCCTACGTAGTGCATCGCAGGCATCCTTCAGATGGCCAAGATGCCGCTCGCTTGTGATCACCACCTGGTCGTTCATGCTGAGAACGCCGTCATCAAAGAGTCCGCAGATCCGGTCCAGAAGGTTACGGATCCCCGCTCCGGTTTTGGCGGAAACCGCGACGGTGACTGCATCAGCAGCTGCTTTGGCAGCTGCTGATGCTGAAGCGGCAGCTGCGTTTCTATTCCCCTCATCACAAGCTGCTTTTGCAGCTTGTGATGCTGAAGTGGTTGCTTCTGCACCGGCCGATGCTGTGGCAGCTTTTGCAGCCAGATCCGCATCTCCGATGTCTGCTTTATTGATCACATATACCGCTTTTAATCCGTTGTCTCTGATGAAATTAAGGATTTCCCGATCTTTTTCATCCATTTCCGCGGTGGAATCAATCACATAAAGACACAGATCCGCCTTTTTGGCCATTTCATAAGCCTTTTTTACGCCAATGGATTCCACCAGATCCCCGGTATCGCGGATGCCGGCGGTATCCATGATATTGAGTGTCAGATTTCCGGCAACGATGGATTCCGTAATAATATCCCTGGTTGTTCCCGGGACTTCCGTGACAATGGCCCGGTCCTCCCCGAGGAGCGCATTCAGAAGCGAGGACTTTCCCGCATTCGGCTTTCCGAGAATGCAGGTGTTGATTCCTTCCTTCATAATCTTGCCGTACCGGTAAGTCTTCATGAGATCTGTGATCTCCCGGAGCACGCTGTCGGTTTCATCACGGAGTGACTCTCTGCTCTCCTCATCGAGCACGTAATGCTCCGGATCGTCGAGCGCCGCTTCGATAAATGCCGATTGCCGGAGAAGGCGGTCGCGAAGCGACTTCACCGCCTCCGAGACGCTGCCTCTGAGCTGCGAAAGCGCCGCCTTCTGCGAGTTCTCATTGGAAGCGTTGATAATATCAATGACGGATTCCGCCTGCGACAGATCGATCCTGCCGTTTAGGAACGCCCGTTTGGTGAATTCTCCCGGCTCGGCGAGCCTAACATCTGCACCGCACTCTAAAACAGTCTGCAAGATCCGCCGCATCATGAGCGGCCCGCCGTGACAGTTGATCTCAATCGTGTCTTCCCCGGTGTAGGAATGCGGGGCTTTCATATTCATGACAAGGACTTCGTCGATCAATGTTTCACGTGAAACAATATATCCATAGTGGATCCGGTTGGGCTTCCAGACATCCACACCTGTACTAGCTGCAACTACGTTGCAGCTAGTAGTGGTGGCGTTGCAGCTAGTGGTGGCGGCGTTGCAGCTGCCATTACACGTTGTGCTACAGTTGCTTTCACCTATTCCACAGCGGCTGCTTTCACCTACCACACAGCAGCTGCTTTCAGCAGCTGCTGTGTCGATAGTGGAGGCAGTTGCCGTATCTCTCGAAACTGCTGTTTCTGTATCTGTGCTGCTGCTCTTTTTCTGCATCTCTGATGCCGGGACAAAGATCCGCCGGATCACCTCATAGCTCTCCGGCCCGGAGATCCGTACGATTCCGATCCCGGACGGAGTCAGTCCCGTTGCGATTGCCGCAATTGTCTTCATAACGGCTCCTTTGCAGGGGTCCCTGCCTTCCGCGGATACTTTTTCGGCGTTTCTTTTACTTTCTCGAGCGTAATAAACGCCCTCTTGTACTTTGTCCCCGGAAGAGTGAATTCTTTTACCTCTCCGATGCGTCCTCCGAGAAGGCGGATTGCTTTCTCACAGGCGGCGGAATCATCTTCCGTCTTATAGGCAATGAATCGTCCTCCCACGGCGGCAAGAGGCAGGCAATACTC
>JAZUHZ010000243.1:0-2319 GCA_045642005.1 Candidatus Avilachnospira sp. | reverse complement strand
GAGCCGGATACCTCGCCTCTTCTTTCGAAGGGCATTGCCGGACCGCACGGTCTCCAGGGCATCGGAGCCAATTTCATTCCGGAGGTTCTTGACCGGACACTGATCGACGAGATTCTCTGCATCACGGACGAGGAGGCTTATGAGGCTTCGAGGATGCTCGGAAAACGGGAAGGAATCATGACCGGGATCACCAGCGGTGCCGCGGTTTGCGCATCCGTTAAGCTCGCGCTCCGGCCGGAAAACAAAGGAAAAACCATTGTCACCGTGCTCCCGGATTCAGGGGACCGGTATCTGTCAGGGAATCTGTATGGATGAATTGATTTATCAGAAGCTGAATGCAGTCACTTCGGAACTTGAAGCCGTTACCGCAGAGGCTCCGGAAGACTTTTCGGTCAATTATGAAGGCTATCAGGGCAATATCGAAAAAGCGCTTCTTTATTTTCTGGACGCTTTGTTTCCGAGTTATTCCCGGTATCCGGAGGATCCGGACTGGAAGGAGAGCATCCGCACCCATTATCTGAAGAAGGGCTGTGAGCATCTCACCAATGCTCTCCGGAAGGAAATGACGGAAGAGAAGGCGGAAGCCGCTGTCATGGAGCTCGTGGACCGTCTGCCCGGTGTTTACCGGGTACTTCTGACCGATATCCTCGCCGGCTATGAAGGGGATCCCGCGGCCAAGACCGTGGATGAGATCATTCTCTGTTATCCGGCGTTTATTGCCATCGGGACCCACCGTGTGGCCCATGAACTGTATCAGATGGGTCATCCTGTGGTGGCCCGTCTTATGAGCGAGTATGCCCATAAGAAGACCGGAATTGATATCCATCCCGGCGCCACGATCGGAAAGCATTTCTTTATCGACCACGGCACCGGTGTCGTGATCGGAGAGACCACGGTGATCGGAGAGAACGTGAAGCTGTACCAGCACGTGACACTCGGCGCCAAGAGCTTCCCCGTGAATGATGACGGAACTCTTGTGAAGGGCATCAAGCGTCATCCGAACATCGGAAACAACGTGGTCATCTATGCCGGCGCCACCATTCTCGGAGGCGACGTCTATATCGGCGACAACTGCGTGATCGGCGGTAATGTATGGCTCACCCATTCGGTTCCGGAAGGACTTACCGTATATCAGTCCGGTCCGTCGGAAAAAGTAAAGGAAAACAGGTAGGAACTCAAATGATCATATATACGATCCGCCACGGGGAGACCGAAGGCAACGCCGGAGGCCGTCTGCAGGGCTGGTATGACGGAAAACTGAACGAAAACGGGATCGCTCTGGCAAAGGAAACCGGAGCGGCCTTAAAGAAAGCCGGCATTCGTTTTGATGCGTGCTTTTCAAGCCCCTTGTCCCGGGCCTTTATCACGGCGCAGACCGTTCTTTCGGAAAGCGGCAATGAATCGGTTCCGATCACCTGTGACGACCGCCTTCGGGAGGCCAATGTCGGAGGATGGGACAATATGCGCATGGCCGATATGAAGGAATTCATGTGGAAATACCTGACGGATCCGTTCGGCATCACAAAGGAAGAGATGAAGGGCGGGGAAACCATGCGGGAGACCTGTGACCGCACCCAGGGTTTCTTAAAGGAGCTGATTGCAAGAAATGACGACCGGACCTATCTGGTGTCCACCCACGGATGTGCGGTACGGGCCATGTGTGATTTCCTCTACGATGACGGAGGCAAAGACTTCTGGAGAGGACGCCTTCCGTTAAACTGCTCCATGAATATCATCGAAGTGAAGGACGGGAAAGCAGTCCTTCTGGAACAGGACCATATCTGGTACGATCTTTCCAAGTGTGTGGATCATTTCAGCGTAGACCGTTTTCGGTGATCCGGCATTCCCGAAATCCATGCTTTTTAATTTTTGAAAAATTCGTATAAAAAAGTGCTTGACATTTCCTGGAGTATCCTATATAATTGCGAAGCGTGTTGAGGCAACAGCAGGATACGAGGTGTGGCTCAGTTTGGTAGAGCGCTGCGTTCGGGACGCAGAGGTCGCAAGTTCGAATCTTGTCACCTCGATTATGGCCTTGTAGTCAAGCGGCTAAGACGCCGCCCTCTCACGGCGGAGACCCGGGTCCGATTCCCGGCGAGGTCATTACTCCGGAAGGTAACTTTCGGAGTATTTTTTTGCACGCAGTTCATGTTCCTATAGCGCGTTTCACGGATCATCGTTGTTACACGTCACACCATAACCAGCCTGAAGAGAGGGATGTGAACCTGCCCGATTTTGCGTTTTTCACATCCTTCTCCTGCCTGTTAACCTCCGTGGTCACGGTCAGAAGGATGTGAAACAGGTCAGTTTGCCTGCTTT
>JAZUHZ010000242.1:0-1582 GCA_045642005.1 Candidatus Avilachnospira sp. | reverse complement strand
CGCGCCCCCGGGGAAACCGGGGGAGTTCCACCCATAAAACCCCTTTTCCACCAAAATCATCACACCTTGTAAACATCGGAGATGTTTCACGGAAGACGCTGTTTCACGGAAATCATGACACCTTGTAAGTTTTAACATATTACTAAAGAATTCTTCCTTTATATTTCCCCCCGGCTTCACTATAATATACCCTGTATGAATGCGCGTAAGGAAATTTTTATAAGACTCTTAAAGATCGCACACCTTTTTCTCAGTGTGCTTATTTTTGCGTTTGCCTGGAAGGAGTACCGCATTGTCAACGCGATTGACATCGCGGCCCGTTATGATCTCTTTGTCTTCGGCATGTTCGGTGTCCTGATGTATTTTTTCTGCCGGACCTACAACGCCTATCTGATCGAATTCCAGACGCCGGGCGATATTGTATTCTCTCTCTGCCTGTCCTCCGGGATCAGTACCATGGGGGTTTACATTCTTACCCTGATCGCCTGGAATAAATTCCATTCCCCCGGCATTTTCCTTCTGGCCATTCTCGCGCAGTTTTTGTTTAATGCGGTCTGGGCGGTGGCGGTCGTTAAGATTTACTATCATATTAATAAGCCGCTTGCGACCATCGTGATCTACCGGAACCAGGCGGACCTCCGGCGTCTTTCCGACATCCGGCGCTATGAGAAAAAATACACGGTGGTGCGGTACCTCGAGGATCCGCAGCAGATCGAAGAGACGATCCGGGCCATTGAGGAATGTGAGGCCGGTGCCGTATTCCTTGCGGGCGTCAACGCGACGCTCCGGAACGGTATTGCCAAATACTGCATTGAAAAAGACATTCCCGGGTTCTTCCTTCCGCATGTGGGTGATGTGATCCTGGCGGGCGGTCAGCATGTGCAGGCTTTTTCCGTTCCCATCATGAGTATCCAGCGTTCCAACAATCCGCCGGAATATCTGTTTCTCAAAAGAATGACGGATATTCTGGTATCTGCGCTGGCCATCGTGCTGACCAGTCCGTTTATGCTCATTACGGCGTTATCCATCCGGCTTTACGATCACGGGCCGGCTTTTTACCGGCAGGTCCGTCTGACCAAAGACCGGAGGGAATTTGAGATCTTAAAGTTCCGTTCCATGCGGGTGGATGCGGAAAAAGACGGTGTCGCGCGGCTTTCGACCGGCGAGAAGGACCCCCGGATCACACCTGTCGGACGGGTGATCCGGGCCATCCGGTTTGACGAGCTCCCGCAGCTTTTCAATATCCTTAAGGGGGATATGACCCTCGTAGGTCCCCGCCCGGAGCGTCCGGAGCTGGCGGCCGAATACGAGAAAGAAATGCCGGCCTTTTCCCTCCGCCTTCAGGTGAAGGCCGGACTTACCGGCTACGCCCAGGTCTACGGCAAATATAACACCGATCCTTATGACAAGCTGGAGATGGACCTCATGTACATCAACCGCATGAACATTTTCCTGGATATCCAGATCATGTTCGCCACCCTGCGGATCCTCTTCAAAAAAGACAGCACCACAGGGATCGAAGAAGGAAAAACCCACGCCCTGACTTTAGAATCAGCATAAGTAGTAACATTATTTTTTGTTG
>JAZUHZ010000241.1:0-1895 GCA_045642005.1 Candidatus Avilachnospira sp. | reverse complement strand
TCTTTAGAGAGTATTTTCATGCACATGCCCGGCATGAAAGTGGTATGTCCTTCTACTCCTGCCCATGCGGCAGGCCTTCTGAGAACGGCCATCCGTGACGATAACCCTGTGTGCGTGTTCGAGCATAAGGTTCTTTACGCTTCCAAAGGAGAAGTGCCGGATGATCCTGATTTCTGCATTCCTTTCGGAAAGGCAGCCGTAAGCCGTGAAGGAAAGGATGTGACCATTGTTGCCAATCTTCTGTATGTGAAACGTGCGCTGGAGGCGGCGGACATCCTGGCGAAGGAAGGCATCGAGGCGGAAGTCGTGGACGCCAGATCCCTTGTCCCGTTTGATTACGATACCGTATGCGACAGCGTGAAGAAGACCGGGCGCCTGGTGGTCGTTCACGAAGCGCATAAGAATAACGGATGGGGTGCTCAGGTGATCACGGAGACAATGAACCGTGTCTTCCCGTATTTTGATGCGGCACCGGAACACCTGGGAGCAAAGGCCTGTCCGCTCCCGTTCAATCTCGGACTGGAAAATGCAGTTGTGCCCAGTGTGGAAGATATCGTTGCCGCCTGCAAAAAGACACTGTACAGATCCTGATCAGGGAGGGAACATATGGCTTCAATTATCATCATGCCGAAACAGGGCCTTCTGATGGAGGAAGGGACTCTGACAAAGTGGCTTTACAACGAAGGCGATACCGTAAAGGAAAATGAGCCTTTGTTTGAAATGGAAACAGATAAGCTTGCGATCACCATGGACTCGACTGCCAGCGGGACGCTTCTTAAGATCCTTCATCCGGTCGGAGATACGGTGCCGATCACACAGCCAATCGCAATCGTGGGCGAGCCCGGCGAGGATATTTCCGCACTCCTTCCAAAGGAATCCAAGGCGGAAGAAGCACCGGTGAAAGAAGAGGCACCGGCTGCTGTAGAGAAGACGGCAGAGGAGCCGGCCACCGTGGCACCGGCAGAGCACAAACATCATGAAGGGCGGATCTTTGCCTCTCCAAGGGCCAGAATGAGGGCAGGAGAAAAAGAAGTGGATCTTGCTCTGATCGACGGGACAGGCACTGACGGAATGATTATTGAGAGAGATATCATCTCTTATGTAAACAACCGCCCGAAGACTACCTCCGCAGCCAGAAAGATCGCAGAAGAAGAAAAGATTGACCTTTCCGGCATTGAAGGCACCGGCCTTGGCGGAAGGATCACTTCGTCAGATCTTCTGGAATCCTCCGGAAAGAAAGAAAATGCTGCCCCGGCAGCCGGACGCGGCGAGAGAAGGGTTCCGATGACCGGAATGAGAAAGGCCATCAGCCGGAATATGAGAAAGTCCCTGGAGACTTGCGCCCAGACCGAGCTTTTTGTGGAAATCTCCATGGAAAATGTCATCGAACTGAGAAACCGGTGGAAAGCATCCGGAGTGAAGGTTTCCTATAACGATATAATCATCAAGGCTGTCGCCAGAGCCCTGATGGAGCATCCGGTGGTGAATGCTTCGGTTGGAGAGAATGAGATCATTTATCATGAGTATGCCAATATAGGGCTGGCGGTGGATTCCGGTGACGGTCTTCTGGTACCGGTAGTGAAAGATGCAGACCTGAAGAATGTGAAGGAGATTGCTGCCGATACGGCGTCCTATGTGGAAAAAGCGCGGGAAGGAAAGCTCCGTCCGGAAGACATGAGCGGAGGCACGTTTACGGTATCCTCTCTCGGAATGTTCGGTATTGACCGGTTTATTTCAATCATTAATGTTCCGGAATCTGCGATTCTTTCGGTGGGAAGAATAGCAAAGAAACCTGTCGTAGTGACCGGGAAAGATGGAAAAGACGAGATTGTGATCCGACAGATCTGTGAATTCGGTCTCAGTTTCGATCACCGGATCATTGACGGTGCCAGGGC
>JAZUHZ010000240.1:0-12601 GCA_045642005.1 Candidatus Avilachnospira sp. | reverse complement strand
CTTCGGTTTCACAGCCGAAGATTTCCAGTTTTCTGGAAAACGCGGTGGATTCTCCATCCCCGGAATCGGTTCTCTCCCAGTCCGCGAATTCTGAGATTTCACAGGAACGTTTGGGGAGGCTTCCGAAATTCCGGATAAATTCATAATCGTACGTATACCCCGTCCCCTTTTCATAGGCGGACAGCGCATCCGTTACTCTGTCAAACTGACCGGCAGGTCTCGTGCTCGCATTCACCAGATCACAGGCGGAAAGAAGGAGCGAAGAGACTGCAGCGAAAAAAACGATCAGTAGTCTGCGTAAACTCATAGGCTGTTGCGTCCACCAGACGGCTGCTCCGAAAAGCTTCCGCCGGTTTTGATTGAAAGGGGGACGTTTTATTTCTAAAACGTCCCCTTGTTATTCACTTACAGCGCCGGCACGACGTCATCAGAAAACGATAGTTTAGTTCACAACTTCGGAAATTACTTTCCGGCTGCGATACGATCCTTGTTGATTTCTCTCCAGAGTTCCTTGTCTACGCCCTTAAGCTCAAGCTTGTCGGGATCGTAGTAAGGATCCTGGCCTGCATCAACCTGGGTGCGGTAGTCGTTGTAAAGAGCGATTGCCTTCGGATGGCATGCCCAAATAACAACCATATTGAACCAGGTAACTGCGCCGAGTGCGAAGTCGGAAAGTCCCCAGGTATCGCCTGCAAGACCCATGCCGTAGATCAGAACCAGAGCAGTCATGAGGATCTTCATAACCCAGGAAACGATGTTACGGGTCTTGGCCTTGTCCTTACCCTGGAAGAGGTAAAGGATTGAGGTCTCTGCTTCGTAATAGTAAGAAACGATGCAGGTGAAGGAGAACAGAAGGAGCATGATAGCGATGAACCAGTTAGCAAATCCTGAGCCGATCGCGGTACCGCATGCTTCCTGAACGAACTCAACACCACCGGTGATTCCGTCAGCTGCGAACTTTGCCATAGCAGCGGATCCGGTTCCGATGTATCCGGACTCTGTGTTGAAGCATCCGGAAAGAAGAAGCATGATAGCGGTTAAGTTGCAGACAACAACGGTGTCAAGGAAAACACCGGCTGCGTTTGCCATACCCTGTTTAGCGGGGTGAGAAGTCTCAGAAGCTGCAGCTGCGGGCATTGCCTCGCCCATGCCGGATGCGGAGGAGAAGGTACCTCTCTTGATACCCTGTTTGATTGCAGCACCGATGGTACCGCCGATCACTGCATCTGCTCCGAAAGCGCCCTTGAAGATCATTGCAAAGAATGCGGGAACCTGTCCGAGATGAGTTACCAGAATGATGATACCCATGATGAAGTAGGCAACGGTCATTACGGGAACTACCTTGGCGGCGAAGTCACCGATTCTCTTGATACCGCCGATAACGATTACCGCGAATACAGCGGCAAGGATGACTGCGGTTACCCAGAGCGGGATGTTGCCGGCCTGAAGGAAAGCGTCGGAAATAGTCTTTGTTGCGGCTGCGGGCATGAATAATGCTGCGCCGAGACCAAATACAACAGCAAGAAGGATGCCGTACCACTTGGCACCCATTCCGTACTCAGCAACGTAGGAACCGGAACCACGGTACTCACCGTCTATCTTTCTCTTGTAGGCAACAGAAAGCGTACACTCGATGAAGTTAACGGCTGCGTTGGTCATACCGATGACTACCATCCAGAAAACGGCACCGGGGCCGCCCATGTAGATAGCTACAGCAACACCGGCAACGTTACCGGTACCGATACGCATGGCCATCGTTGTACAGAATGAAGCGAAAGTCGAGATACCACTGTCAGAAGATCCTGTATCGAAGATTCTCTTCCACATCTCACCGTGATGGGTGAACTGGAATCCCTTCAGCCTGATGGTGAAGTAAAGTCCTGAACCGCCGATAAGAACAAGCATCCATACTGACCAGGTAGCATCAATAACCCAATTGACAAAACTGTGAAGCATATTGATCTCCCTCCTAAGAATATGTAATTGCCGTGCCCAGCAAAATCACACCCTGAAATGGTATGACATATTCGAATTATAATCCAATTTCCGGGAAAACTCAAAATGGGAAAATCAACAAATTATCCTTTATGAAATTGTGCACTGTGCACATTTTGAAATTCAAAGCAGCCTGTATTTCCGCGCAATTGCTTTCTGAGGGCACATTTCCTGGCAGCAGAAACACCGGATACATTTTTTATACTCGTAGGAAGCCTTCTTTCCGCCGCCTGCATGAACCGCTTTTCCCTCCACAGGACATACCATTTCACAGACACCGCAGCCGACACAGAGAGACGGATTCAATACGGGACGTTCCCTTCCGGAGAGGGCCATCCGGATCGTTGAGACCGGGTTCCAGAACGAAGCCTTTCTCCGGTTCACCTGAAACTCTTTCCTTCCGTAGAGCTCCCCGGCGGATTTCAGAGAGAATTCTCCCTCCGGAGTCAGCACCCGGATCTCTTCCGGCTTCATTTTCCCGAGGCCCGCTTCTGCACCGCTCACAATGGTGGGAACACACTCCGGAGGAAGGTGAATAAGTCCCGCGAATACTGTATCAAGCGCCACCGGATCCCGGGACATAAGGAGCACATTCATAGGAACCGGATTCCCCGCAGACGGACCGTTTCCTTCCATGGCCACAACGCCGTCCATAAGATAAAGACGCGGCTTGAGAAACATATTGAGATCCGTGATCATATCGGCAAAAGACCTGGCATCCGGGTATTTTGCATGGCCGACAGACTTGTTTTTCCCCGCGATGCATCCGTACTGATTCTTGCAGGCTCCCGTGATGTTTTCAAGAGCATGCGTCTTCATCTTGCAAAGGCTCAGAATCGCATCACAGGAAAGAACATCCCTGGCAATCGGGAATGACTTTGCCCTTCTGCCCTCCGGATAGGAAACGGTTTCGGCTTCCGTAAAGGGCAGCTGCACCGCTCCGTACCGGTCCGCAGGCTCCGAGAGCCCGCATGCTTTCGCGAGTCCTTCCGGCGAGGCAGCGGTCATCCCCGGGCTGTCCCCGTAAAAAAGGGGTCCGTATCCTTCTTCAGAAAGGCACCGGAGCACGGCAGCAAACACCGACGGATGCGTGCTCACCGCGTTTTCCGGAGCAGAGGCTTTGAGCATATTGGGTTTCAGAAGGATTTTCTCCTCCGGTTTCACAAAAGAAGAAAAGCCTCCGAGCATGGAGACTCCCTTCTTTATACATTCATATACTTTTTCTTCGTCATACTCCCGGCACGGGACCAGAACGACCGTGCTTTTTTTAGTCAAGACTGCTTCCTCCGTTTCAATTCTTCTTTGTTTCTCATTCTGCTGCCCTCACATCGGGGTTCCGACTTCAATGAGATTGCCGTCCGGATCATAAAAGCGTACCACACGCTGCCCCCAGCTGTGTGTCATCGGCAGGTTGACAAATTCCGTGTCCGGATATGAATTTACCAGTTTTTCATAGAACCTGTCAACATCTTCCTCCTCAAAATAAAGCTCGCAGGAATTATTTTGAGGAACGATTTCCCTGCCAAGAAAGCCTCGCCAGTATTTTTCCTCCTGCAGGCAAAGTCCTTCCGACAGGATCATGTTGCCGTCATTATCCATAAGCGTTTCGAGTCCAAAGAGATCGTGATAATATTTCTCTGCTTTTTTTATATCCTTTACAACTATGAGGAAGTTTTTCAGTTTCATCCGGATGTCCTTTCCATACTCACGCATCTTTTGATTTCTCATTTATGATGTATTCTGCAGCTTTCGTCAGTTCCGCATCACTGCCGGTATCGAGAAACAATTCGCGGGTAAAGCTGATTCCTCTATGGCTCATACATATCTCTAAGATGCACAGATAAATCCCGATATCGATGCGATTATAATAGGATACGGCCTTCGTCGGCATGATTCCCCGCTTCCCGGGCTTTTTCACCCGGTAAACCGTAAGCTTTCCGTCCCTGCTTTCCGTATACCACGGCTGCGTATTGCAGGCACTGGGGGAAAAACGGACAACATCTGCAATCCCCGGATCATCACCGGACCATACTTCTGTCAGCGGCTTTCGTTTTGCCTTAAACATATCTTTACGATAAAGCGTCGGATCGTTCACTTTGTGAACTGCGATCATGATCACATAAGAAAGCCCTTCGTATTCCGGCTCATCCGGTCTTCCGATCCCGTACCACAGGCTTCCGATATCATGCTGTACCAGCCACAGATCCAGCTGTTCTCCTATATACCCTGCATTCATGAGATAGTTCTCTTTCTTCTCACTGTAAATCAGAATGCAGTATTCGGCATCCCGCTTGAAGTTCACCTTTTCCGCGGGAACGATACGAACCGCTGTCCTGATCCCGGGATATAAGCAGTCAAAACCTGCATAAGCCCTCTCAATATCCGCGAGTTCCTCCGGGGTTACCTGATCTCCGCCTACGCCTCTGAATAAATGAAAAGACTTTCTTTTAAATATCACTTCGTATAATTCTTCTTTCATACGCTCTATAAAATCCTGTGTTTAATGAATGGTCGATAAATCCCCCGAAACAGATGATCTGATAAGCAAAGCTGCGAACGGCCGTTCACAGATATTGCAGTGACCGGCCGTTCGCATTTCAACTGTTTTTCGTATGACTGATACGATTGCGATTGATTAGTTGTAAATGTCGTATCCCTTTTTTCTGAACTGACAATAAAGCGTCAGGCCGCTCCGGATGCACCATGCGCAGTCTTTGCAATAACCGTCTGCCAGCTTGCCGCCTTTGGTGCAGGACTTACAACTGTTCCAGGCGGTGGTGATCAGATAATACGGCGGGTCGCTGCTGTAGGTTCTTCCGTTTTTGCACGAGCTTCCGGCGGAAACATTTTCAAGTTCCTCATCGGAAAGAGCCCCGGTTGCGGCTTCCTGATGAAGCCGGGCAAAAGCCGTTTCCGCTTCTTCCCGGGTCAGGGACATTCCTTTTTCTGCAGCCAGCGTAAGCAGTTCCTCCACAGACTTCGCTGCTTTCGCTTCGGAGATCAGTTCACTCGTAAGATTCATTTGCAATACCTCCATTCTCGCAAAAGATTTGTTTCTGTGAATTTGTACGTATCATAAAGCAAAAAGGATCAAAAAGCAAGCCGTTCACTCCATTACCTTCACTCCATTACGGTCAGATTTGTCCAGCCCGGCAGGGCGTCGATGAATTTTTCATAATAGCCGTTTTCATAAAAGAAACATTTAAACGGGTCCGGCGCGAGAGGGTCCCCCTCCTCCGACCCGAGGATCGCAAGCGCCGGGCATCCGCCGAGACAGCTTTGCAGATACGGACACTGCCCGCATTTTCCGTTCTGCGTGATGCGGTCTTTTACCGTCTGACAGGAAAATTTAAGATAGTCGCTGTCGGTAAGAAGGGCGCGAAGGCCGTCCCGTCTGACATTTCCGAGCACGATGCCGTGACCGTCAAACCAGCCGGACATCTGCATGCAGGGGTAAACATTTCCATTTGCCCCTACGGCAATCATACCGCGCACACTGCTGCAGATCGGCAGTGATTCCCTGTATTTCACATGAGTTTCCTTCACCGGCTTTAAGAGAAATACGTTCTTTAGCGGAGAGAGCTCGATGACCTGCCAGATGCTGAGATCTGCCCGGTGCGCCCCGGCGGCATATTTTACTGCGGTTTCAAGCGCCAGGTCAAAGTATTCCCCGATGTCAAAGGTCTGCCCGGCGGCATTCTGTTCCCAGCGCGGTGCGGGGGTCGTGCGGATGAGACGGATCTCCTGCACCCCCATCGCATCCAGCGTGTCCAGGGATTCCATCAGCGAGGGCAGGTTTTTCTTATTGATGTTATACTGCACCATGACCTGGAATCCGTTCTCCACGCAGAGCCTGATTGCCCGCAGGGCATCCGCCTCCGCGCCTCGTCTTCCGCGCATCCAGTCATGATAGCCGATGCCGTCAAAGGAGATCTTCATCAGGGGTTCACACCCCATCGCACGAAATTCATCCAGCGTTTCCTGCCGGAGAAAGTACCCGTTGGTGTTAAAATCAAATACAAACATGCCGCGCTCGTAAATGGCGCGCATGATGTCCATGAAATGCCGGTGCATCATCGGCTCGCCGCCGGTGATGGTGATGGCGTTGATGCCGCAGGCCTTCGCTTCATCGAGAAGAGAAAGCACATCCTCATACGGCATTTCCGCACAAAGGGGAGAATTGTCCGCCGCATTGAAGCAGTGTACGCAGTTATAGTTGCATTTCGCCGTGATCTGAAAGTTCATCTGCGGCACATAGCGGTTGCCGCACAAAAGGGGCTGCTGCCAGGGTGTCAGCGTGTCCCTGTCACGGGCAGGACGGATCAGCCCGCGCTGTAAAAGGGCGGTAAGAAGGCCGCTTTCCGGAAGATCCGTCCGCCCGTCGCACTGAAGTAAGAGTTCAAACTCCTCTTTATTAAGCCCCGTGGCAAAATTACCGCCTTTCACATAATAGGCATACGGTACGAGATGCCAGGAACGCAGGGCAATATTGGGAGTAAGTATGTATTTCATCTTTGGATTGCCTTCCTTCCTCTCCTTCCTGTGAACTGGCCCGCTGCAGCCGGTGATTCCGGCATTGCATGGCCGGCATATCTCGCGTGAAACATCACAAAGCCCATTTCATTTAATGATTCTTTTCCTGAGCAGCGGAAAAAGCGCTCCTCCAACTGCATTTCCAAGTGTGATAACAATCAGGCACAAGAACATTCTTCCGTTTATGATGCCCGCCATAAAGAAATAGAACATGTCTGCGACTGAATGCTCAAATCCGGCCAGAATAAATACCGTGACTCCGAGAAAAATGGAGAGGTATTTACCAGGCTCATGCGGATTGTTTTTATACCCGTCTACTGCGATATATATGAGGATATTGCAGAGTATTCCGAGAATGAACAGGCTCAGAAGCGAGTCGTTCATCTTAATCCGGCACATGGACGCTGCCTTTTCACTCAGGGAGATCAGCCTTGTCCCCCTTGCAAGAAGCGCTAAGATTCCGGTTCCGGAAAGATTGCCGAACCATATCAGCAAAAGATCAGGAAGGTAATCTATACCGTTGTCAGACAGATAGCAGACTTTTCCTGTAAACAGATGAAAGCCGCAGGTACAAATGCTGAAAAGCCCCACACAGAAGAAAACTGCTCCGAGCACCTTGTTCTCCAATGCAAGAAACACAAGCCCTCCGATGCCGATCAGCATTCCGGCCGCCACAGCCGAAATGAATGTATTGATTCTTTTCGTATTAACTCCTTTCCGAATGCATTCATGCTCTGAAAATATCCATATCTCCTGTGTATATTATGACATACAAACGCAGGACTGTACACCGGAAAAATGACAAAAACGGGGTGAAAATGTCACAAAAAAAGCCGGCTGCATAAAAAATAACAGCCGGCTGGCTTTGTCACTTTGCCAATCCCTGCATAGTGTCAAACAAAGCCTTCACATCAATCGGCTTCGCTACATGGGCGTTCATTCCGGCAGCAAGCGATCTGTCCATATCTTCCTTAAATGCATTGGCACTCAATGCAATAATCGGAACTTCGGAACCACCTGGTAATTCTCGAATTCTTGCCGTTGCTTCATACCCATCCATGACGGGCATCTGGATATCCATCAGAATGAAGTCATAATACGAAATCCCTTTTTCCATTACTTTTCTCACAGCAATGGCACCGTCTTCCGCCGGTTCGATAACAAGCCCGACTTCTTCCAGGATCTCGGCTGCGATTTCGCGGTTCATCTCATTGTCTTCAACCAGAAGAACCTTTTGACCGTCAAACGAAATCTCTCCTATTACCGCGCTGTCTTTTTTACGGGATGCTTCAAACTCTTCAATCGCTTTTTCGTCCATTACCTTAAGCGGCAGTTCAACAACAAATGTGGAACCTTCACCAAGCCTGCTCTGTACAGCGATGGTACCGCCCATCATGTCTACGATCTTCTTCACGATGGCAAGCCCGAGCCCGGCACCTTCCTGTTTGGAAACTGTAGCGCTCTGTTCTCTGGAAAAGCTCTCGAAGAGGTGCTTCTGGAACTCTTCAGACATGCCGATTCCGTTATCTTTTACTGTAGCACGGTATCTGGCGATACCATCAACCGGATCACTGATCTGTTCAACACTGTATTCCACAGTGCCGCCGGGGTTCGTATACTTAATAGCGTTTGAAATAAGGTTGATGATGACCTGGTTGGTATGAAGTTCATCCGCGTATATGTAAGGATTCTTCAAACCCTCCGCACGAACGTTAAGGGTAATGTCCTTTGTTTCGGCAAGAGAGCGACTCATGGTGACCACGCCTTCCGTTACCTCATACGCATTCAGAGGCCCCGGGGCAATCTCCATCTTGCCGGCTTCAATCCGGCTCATCTCCAGGATATCATTGATCAGGTTGAGCAGATGCCCTCCGGAGAGCTTGATTTTTTTCAGGCTGTCACCCACTCTCTCGGGTTCGCCGATATGGTTCAGTGCAATATCCGTAAAGCCAAGAATTGCGTTCATCGGTGTACGGATATCGTGGGACATATTAAACAGGAATTCGGTCTTTGCCTTACTGGAAGCCTCTGCCTGAACTCTTGCAAGTTCGTCCTGGCGCTGCTTTTCCTCACGCTTCCGTTGTTCCTCATCATAATGGAGCAGCTCGGAAACATTCTGATGGGTACCTTCAATACGGATACCTTTCGTATACTCAAAGTTTCGGACACCGCCGCAGCGTACGATCCATGTCTCTCCGTTCGGATTATGCCACGGATACTGAACCTCTGCGTGTTCTCCGGAAGTCATTTTTGCAACGGCATCGGCAACAAGATCATAAGAGTCATCATCGATATTGTCATACCATGCATGATAGGTTTCTTCCGGCGAGATCTGATGATCAAGGCCTATAAGACCGAGCATGGCCTCATCAGCATACATTCTCGGAGCACAGCCCTCGTCCAGTTCAAATGACCACAAACCGATATTTGCTTTGGTAAGGACGTCGGAGGAGAGCGGTATTGCGCCCAGCAGATGGCTCTGCTGTTCCAGGTATTCTTCGGTCGTATCTTCAAAGCCGATCGCCGCATGACTTTCGTCAGCCCCGCGGATGACCTGAACTTTGTATATCCGTTCCGTTCCTGACGATATATCTTTGAAGACAATAGCAAATGACGGTGTCGTCCGCAGCGCTTTTTTCAGGTTGCCTGGTTCCAGTGCCTCTGTAAGTTCCGCTTGATTATCCGGATGAACGGCATTCCCGATATAGGATCTGAGGCTGGAGAAAAAGTCATCCGAGATCGGATACTCCTCCTCCAGTTCCTCCGCGCGCCGATAAACCTTACAGCTATTATCTTCAAGGTTGACATAATACACGGATACATACTGGTCCAGGAAGTAGTCCGTCAAAGCGAGCGATTCTTTTAATTGCTCCTGTGTCTGCTCAAGAGTGAATACCTGTTCTTCATACTCCCTGGACAGGAACAGTTCGATGATAACACATCCGATGGCAAATCCGATAGAGTCAGCGGGGGCATCCGGGTAGATCATCTGGAAAACGCTGAACAGAAGCGGCGAAAGATTTACGAAAAAGATGGCAGACAGGCCTTTCTTGTTGTTTTTCTGTTGTCTGGCAGTTCCGATGAATGACACGACACCGATCAGAATATAGGTGGCAAACTGCAGATAGAACATGATTGCTCTGTAGTCTGTCGTCTGATACCAGCCGTGTTCATCGACATAAAACATAAAGTGGCTGCTCAGATTCACCAAAACCATGCCGATTTGTATAAGGACAACGATTCCCGCAAATGAAAGGTACAGTTTTGCATGTCCGGTTTCTTCCCTGATCCTCGACAGGAAATACGCCGTCCAGGCAAAAGCCGAAAAAATCGCGGAAAGGTGAAAAACATTGGACACGAAAAAAAGTCCCGCATCGCTGTACAGGATATGTGAAGCAAACAGCCCCCATAATCCGTCCTGTAAGCAGAAAAAGATGACCCATATAAAAATCAGCTTATGATTTCTCTCGATTTCCTTCCTGTTATGCGTTCCGTATATCAGCAGCAAAAGGACAATTACAGCGCTTACAAAAGCCATTACGGCGTATAAAGGATGCACGTTACGATCAAATAAATCGCCCATATGTTATCTCCTTTCCCATAACTAACTGACATTATTGCCTTCAAAGGAGGTTTTGCCGAACCTGATACTCTCTCTCATAAAAATTCTTATCCGCTCAGATGCCGATCTCCATCAGAATTATACCACAAGGAATGCTGCTTATCATCATAATTTTCTGCATAAACAACACTCCTCTTGCTGCGAAATCGCCGGATAAAAGTTACCTATATTTCATCATAAGATCCATATTTCCTGTGTATATTATGACATGCAAATGCATGTCTGTACACCGGAAAAATGACACAAAACGGGGGGAAAACGTCACAAAAACAGCCGGGTATTCTCCCCAAACAGCTCAGGCTTGTCAATTGATTTTCCCGTATAGGATGCGGCCTGAATCTGCGCTTGATTTCGACGTTTCTTCAGGAAGTACTCTCACAGAGCTTGCAAAGGCTGCGGTTCTCATGTATCATCTATTAAGGTCAGAAAAACACAGATGTCAGCGGTGAATCATTCAGGATTCTTTCCGCAGAACAGCATTTTGTAATCGGACGGAGAATGTTTATGAAAAAAATCATGCTTGTCTTCGGAACAAGACCGGAAGCAGTGAAAATGTGCCCGCTTGTTCTGGAACTGAAAAAAAGAAAAAACATAGAGGCCGTCGTATGCGTCACCGGGCAGCACCGGGAAATGCTTATGCAGGTACTGGATTTTTTCGGCGTTGTTCCTGATTATAATCTGGATATCATGAAAGAACGCCAGGACCTTTTTCATATTACGGAGAATACACTTCAGGGAATCCGGGCCGTTGCCGAAAAAGAAAAGCCGGATCTTGTGCTGGTGCACGGCGATACCACCACCTCATTTGCGGCGGCGCTTTCGTGTTTTTATCTCGGGATTCCCGTCGGACATGTGGAATCCGGTCTCCGGACATACAAGTTGGACTCCCCCTATCCGGAAGAATACAACCGGCAGGCAATTGACTCCATTGCCGAGCTTCATTTCGCTCCGACAGAAAATGCTGCCCGCAATCTGCGGCAGGAGGGGAAATCCCCCGACCGCATTTTCGTTACCGGAAATACTGTCATCGATACTTTCCGCTATACCGTAAAACCGGAGTATACCCATCCGGAGCTTTCGTGGGCGGAGGGTTCCCGGCTCCTTCTGATCACCGCCCACAGAAGAGAAAATATCGGGGCACCGATGCGACGGATGTTTCGGGCCATCCGTCGCGTGATCGAGGAACATCCCGACGTGAAAGCCATCTGCCCGGTTCACAGGAACCCTGAGATCCGCGCAATCGCCACCGGGGAACTTGGCGGCTGCGACCGGATCCATCTTATCGAACCGCTGGACCCGGCTGCTTTCCATAATTTTGAAGCCAGATGCTTTCTGTGTCTGACCGATTCCGGCGGCCTGCAGGAGGAGCTCCCGTTTTTTGGAAAGCCGGTCCTTGTCCTGCGGGATACGACCGAACGTCCCGAAGGTGTTTCTCTGGGTGCTGCGCGCCTTATCGGAACGGAAGAAGAGACCGTTGCACAAAACTTAACAGTCGTTCTGGATGATCCCGCTCTGTATGCTTCATTCACAGGGACACGGAACCTTTACGGAGACGGGCATGCCTGTGAACGGATCGCCGATATCCTGGAGGGGGCAGAGTGAAGCCTCACACGACGAAAGTCTCGTGTTTCATGTTTCCGATAATACCTGTGCTCCCCGTCAATAATTTTCTGTCGTCTGTCCCCGGGTGGAAACCATCGCAGATATAGCATCTAAAAGTTCCCGGGCTGTCATGTCCCTCCAGACAAAAAGTCTGGGAATCGTATAATTCCCGTTTCCTGTCATCCAGCACATTTTTTCGTCGGGTTTGAACCCCAGCCCGAAGGAATAATGGTTCTTTACAACCCGGAGTACTTCCGGAGAACATTCTCCCATAGGATACGCCAGCGCGAACGGTTTTTTCTTTGTCAGTTCCGCAATCCGCTTCGCGGATTCCGTAAGCTCCGCCTCAAGCCGGTCCTCCTTCATCTGATCAAGACGGCCATGCGTCATGGTATGGCTCTGAACTGATACCAGTCCGGAATCGCTCATTTCCCGAAGCTGTGAGGGACTCAGATAGCCCTCCTCACCAATCTTACCCGCAATCATGAACAGCGTCACTCTTATGTGATACTTTTGCAGGAGCGGGAACAGATATTCGTAATTATCTTTATAACCGTCATCAAAGGTAAGCATCACCGGTTTTTGTATATTTCCGATCTCCGGCAGATCCTCAAAGGTAACCGGTGTATACCCGGACGCAAGAAGCTGCTGCAGCTGCATCTCCAACTCCGATGTGCGTACGAAATAAACCGGATCCCAGAACGGGATCTCACGAACACCGTGATAGGCCAGTACCGGAACCGGGATACCCTTCGGAATGCTGTCATCCGTCACAGATCTGCCCAGAAAAATGGCGGCACGCAGTACTTCATACCGGACATCCCACCGGTTCCAGCCAACGAAATCTCT
>JAZUHZ010000239.1:0-9368 GCA_045642005.1 Candidatus Avilachnospira sp. | reverse complement strand
ACCTGTAAAAAAGGTGCCACTCCATAGGAAAATGCCTGGTTTTTCTTAATAAACGGTATCCTCCGGCCCCGACCCGAAAACCGCCGCAGCCCCTCATCACAAAACAAAAACGGCGCAGCCGTTTTTGCAACAAAGGCTGCGCCGTGAAAGAGGGGGTTATTATGAATTGTCATCCTTCAATAGCAATATAGTTATTTTCCTCAACGGCCTGATACTTCTCGGCCTTCGGAACGGTGAGGCAGAGGATCCCGTTCTCAAACTTCGCCTTGATATCCTCCTGCTTCACATAGGTTCCCACGTAGAACGATCTGCTGGCGGAACCGGAGAAGCGTTCTCTGCGGATGAATTTTCCTTCCTCATCCTTCTCCTCATTGGAGGAGCCGTAGGTGGCGCTTACGGTCAGGGTGCCGTTCCGTAACTCGGCCTTAACGTCTTCCTTCTTCACGCCGGGAAGCTCCACCTGGAGCTCATAATCCTCGGCCAGTTCCTTCACGTCGGTCTTCATGATCTCCGCTCTGCGCGGTCTCTCGCGCTTCACTGCGGGTTTTGCAAAACCGTCAAAAAACTCATCAAACATATCCTCTCCAAAAATACTGGGCATCATCATCTTTTTATCCTCCTTATAATCTTGCCGGCAGGTTTCCTGCCATGGTGTTGTTTTCTTTGTTCTGACGTAGTTATATCACATTTGTTAGCACTCGTCAATAGAGAGTGCTAACAAATTTCAAAAAATTTCAAAAAAAGTGGGCAGCGCCCGGAAGATCGGGAACTGCCCACTCTGTGCAGGGCAAACAAATTTTATAAGAAGCGCGGAACCGGTTATTCCCCGAGAACCATCCGGGAACTGACGGCATTCCCCCAGGCATCGGAAAGCGTGTAGCTGTAGAGCCCGGTCCTCGGATATTCCGAAGAATAATGCCCGGCCTCATAGGTGAGCTTCCCGTTATCCCGGTAGGAGACGGTCTCGGTCGTTTCCCAGTTGGTAAAAACCGCCGTATCCCACGAAGTATCAGAAAGCGTTTGACTGTACACGCAGCGGTAAATGGGCGTCAGAAGCTCGCCGGGCGAAAGCGGCGAAAGCCGCGCAAAGACATAGTCCATCCCGTCGCCTTGGTCCCCGTCAGCCGCTGCCGCCTCGTTTTCCGGCTCCGCTGCCTTTTCATGCAGATAGGCTTCAATCTCCCCGGGATCGTCAAGATTCCCGAACGCTTCATGGTACTCGTACAGCTCGTCAAACGTAAAGGTATAGTCAAACGGCTCCTTTTCGAGGGTGGCTTCCTCCTCATAGCCGGCGGCGTCTGAGCTGCCGGCCTCCTCCTCCGAAACCAGGCTGTCCATGGAATACTGCCCGGTCCGGTGTATCGTTCCGGGATAGGCCCCGAGGAAAGAAAGATTCCCCGATGCCTTCGAAAGGGAGAAGAAGAGAACTCCGTCCCGGTCCCCGATCACCGCAGGGCAGGCGAGCACGGTGTGCCCGGCATCGTCAGAAGCCACATACGTCGCAAACGAAACCCCGTCGAGCGTGACCAGCTTTCCGGTCCCGTCAAAGAGGAATTCCCCGGTTGCAAAATCCGCTTTTTCCGCAGGCACCTCGCCCTCCTCCATCAGGAAAAACATGGTATCGCCCTCGTTAAAAAGCGTATTTTCCACTTCAAAAGCCCCGATGATCCGGAGACTTGCTGCGGAAAGCTGGGAAGCCGTGCCCGCAGGAAGCGAGAGAGAGAACCGCCCGTCGCCCGCGGGAACCGGCGGATTCTCCGAAAGCTCCAGAGCAGAAGCCCGGAACCGGTTTTTCATGATGTCATTTTCACTGATATTTCTCCGCTCGGCATAAGAGGAAACCGGGTCGGTCAGATCGGGCTGGATCATGTAGCGGTAGAAAAGGGAAATATCCTCCGGCGGCTTTGCGGCGCCGGCAAACTGCAGCACGCTCCGGAGCGAGGCGTCCAGCGGATAATAGCAGGAGATCCCGCAGCCCCGCGGGAACCCGCTCCCGCGCACCTGGTAGAGGACGGCCTCCCCGATCAGCGAGGAAAGCGCGGCGGCATCGACAGAGGCGCCCGTCCCGAGATACCCCTTTAGGTCCACCATGTCGGTAAAACCGACAGACGTTCCGTTGGTCCCGTAGTTCTCCGCTTCGAGAGCGCTCCGCCGCAGCGCCGCGGCATCGTCATCACTTAAGAGCACCCGGTCAAAACTGCGGAGCAGCTTCTCCTCGTAGGCCGAAAGAAGCGCCCCGGCTTTCGTGAGATCCAGAAGAGACAGCGTGGCGGATTCGGCAAGGCCCTCCCGTTCACAGCCGGCAAGGTACCCGTCGCAGATCGCCTTCCCGAGGCCATCCGCCGTAAGATCCGCCGGATTCCCGAGGCATTCCATGAGATGCCGGTAGTCCCATCCGCAGACGGGCTCCAACTGCTGGGAGGCGATCATGTACGAGGCGGCGTCCCGGCAGGCGGAAACCGTATCCACAGAAGACATCAGGCAGGCGTCAAACCCGATGATGTCCAGCTTCTTCTCCCCGAGCGCAAGAAGTGCCTCGGAAAGCTCCGGATAACTCAGGCAGTCCATGCCGTGATTCTGGTCGTAGCACACGCCGGCCAGCGATCCGCCGCCGTGGTCCCACAGGACGAGCATGGTGTGCTTTGCCGGATAATTTTCCTGACAGAACGCGAGAAAATCAGACAGCGTGGAGCTTTCCCCCATATTGGCCTCCGGAAGAACGGAAAGGGTGGTGAGCCGCTTTCCGTCATAGAGAAGGCGGGTAATCTTCTCCGGATCGATCCCCTTCGTATGCCACTTCTTCGCGCCGCCGGCCTCAATGATCACTTTGACATTTTCCGGGATCTCCGTGGAGAGCATTTCCTGCAGATCCTTCGTGGCTGACTCCGAATCGGTCTCCAGATTGCTGCCGCACAGGTACCAGTAGACTGCCCATTCGGTTTCCGCGGTTCCGGCTTCGCCGATGGCTGGGGAACCGTTTTTCTTCTTATTAATAATAAGCACGGCGATCAGAAGGACGATCCCCAGAAGGACCGCCGGAAGAAGCAGCCGTTTTCGTAAAGTCTCACTGCGCATTTTTGTACCTCTTATTCCGGAGGAAAATGAACTCCCGGTCCTCTGTCAGTTTCACCTCCAGAAGCCCTTTTCCGTAATCTGCAATATAGTGATCGCCGTTTTTGAAAATACTGCCGAGCTCGACGCGCACCCGTCCGGTTTTCTCGCCGTCCGGGCAGAGAAGGTCGGAAAGCTCGGAAGCCGTCATCTGCACTCCGTCGCAGGTGTAGGAAATGCTGCCGTCAGGCTTTTCCGTATAGGAAAAATCATGGGAGAGGAACGCATTGGCCGGCTCGTGCTGTAAAAACGCCATAAGCCGGACCGAGATCCATTCCTCCTCCGCCCGGCTCGTGGAAATCTCCCGGAAACTTTCCGGAAGCATCATCTGCATATAGGAAAAACGGTACCGGCTGAACCGCCCGTTTTCCACGGGCACGAGGAACATGTCAAATTCATACGGATCGATCCAGGTCCCGTTTTCGGTGAGGCACATGATCCCGCGGATCTCTCCTTCCTCATAAGAATGGGCCGCCGACTGCGGAATCACCGTCCCCGGGTCTGCCGCCAGGAACACATACTCGTCGCCGGCACTATTGAGCGCAAAAAAGGTGCAGTAGGACGCCGCATTTTCCATGTCAATGCCGTAAAGCTCCCGGGCCGCCTGATCAAAAAGTTCCTTATTGACGGAAACGGTCCCTTCCGCTTCATCCGTGCGCAGCGCCTCTTTCTCCGGGAAGGCGGCGATCAGGGCGTAAAGCGCCATCTTTTCAAACTGCGCCTTGACAATATCCTCCTGCGCGTCCTTCTCACAGTAATAATAAAGAACGCTTTCCGGCTGATACCCGGAAGTACAGGCAAAGTAATACAGCCAGGCGGCGGACTCCCCCCAGAAAACCATTTCATCATACATGTTCCGGGATGCCCCCGATACAGACACCTGGCCAGATGCCGCGTTAGACACCGGGTCAGATGCTTGGCCAGACGCCGCGTTAGATGCCTGGTCAGATGCCGGGGCGGGCGCCTGGCCAGACATCGCGTTAGACACCGGGGCGGCCTCTTTGGCGGCCAGGCTCCGGATCACCCCGGTCCATCCGCTCCCCGAAAAAAGAATCAGGCAGCAGAGAACCGGGACAAAAGCCTTTTTCCATTTTTGTTTTACTATCTTCATAGGTACATTCCTTAAATCAACATAATACGTAACTGTTCAGCATCCCGTTGGGAATCACGCCCGTACCGGGCTTCAAAACTTGCTGCGCCAGCGGATTTCTCCTGTGGTTACCCAGCCATAGGGCCATCAGAGATACTATGCAAGCATAAATCTCAGATGACCGCAGGGCTCTGAATGGCTCTGAATAGTTACTAAATTTATTGTACCATGTTTCTTTTCGGAAATCCACATTTCCCCGCTCCCCTGCTTCGTGCCTGTTTCGTACCTGTATCGTACCCCTGTTTCGTGTCGCTCCGTTCCCGGTATTCCGCATAGCCCCCGCATGGTTCCCGGCACCTTCGTACATCCCCCATTCCCCACGTGCCCCCGCCCTGTCCCGGTGAGTCCCTTCGTTCCTCATTGGATTTTCCGCCCCGTTTCGTGTCACGCCGGTTTAGGAACAGTAGAAAATCGCAAAAAACGAAATCTCTACTGTCTGCCCTTTTTAAAGACAGTAGAGAATTGAAAAATCCTGATTTCTCCCGTCTTTTTTCGCAGCAAAGACGGGAGAAAAATGCAAAAAAGGAAATCTCTACTGTTCCAACGCCGGAAAAGACGGGAGAAAATGAGAAAATCAAAATCTCTACTGTCTTTCCCCTCAAAAAAGACGGGAGAAAATCGCAAAAAACGAAATCTCTACTGTCTTTAAAAACCAGAGACAGTAGAGATTTGAAAAAAGTCGATTTTCTACTGTCTCGAACGCTATAGTGAAGACGGCCCCGGTCCCCCTCATTCCACCTTGATTTTCGAGGGGGATAAGAGTAAAATTGGCTGGTAAGAGTCAGGCGTTACAGGCGCCTGCCGGTTCCAATCGAAGCAGACCGCTGATGGGGCGCTGAATTATCGGATGCAGGAAATCAGACGAGGCCATCCATGACAAAACCTGAAACACTGAAAAAATGGATCGAAGAATGTGACAACATCGTCTTTTTCGGCGGGGCCGGCGTCTCCACCGAAAGCGGCGTGCCGGACTTCCGCTCCAAAGACGGCCTTTATAACCAGCATGATGTGCAGTTCGAGGCCTATTCGCCCGAATATCTCCTGAGCCATTCCTGCCTCCGGGACAACCCGAAGGTATTCTATGAATTCTACCGGCAGAAGCTCGATGCGCGGAACGTGGAGCCCAATGCCGCCCATTATTACCTCGCAGACCTCGAGCAGCGCGGCAGGCTTCGGGCGATCGTGACCCAGAACATCGACGGCCTCCACCAGAAAGGCGGAAGCCGGAAAGTATACGAGATTCACGGCACCACCCGGAGAAACTACTGTATGAAATGCGGAAAAAAATTCCCGCCGGACTATATTTTTGAATCCGACGAAGCCATCCCGCACTGCGATTGCGGCGGCAAAGTGCGCTGCGACGTGACGCTGTATGAGGAATCGCTCCCGGAAGATGCGGTGAACGGCGCGGTGAATGCCATTGCGAATGCCGATATGCTCATCATCGGCGGCACCTCCCTCAGGGTCTATCCGGCGGCAAGCTACATCCGGTACTTCCGCGGAAAACACCTCGTGGTCATTAACCGCGAACCTCTCGACATCCGCCTCGATCCGGAAACGGACCTCGAGATCAACGATTCCATCGGAAAAGTTTTTACGGAAATCGAAGCGCTCCCCCAGGGATGCGTGTAAAACCTCCCCTACATGGGTTCTGTGAAACATCTCTGATGTTTCACAGAACCCATGTCGGCGGACCCATACCTTGATGTTTCACAGAACTCATGCCGGCGAGCCCAACCCCCACATAATCTGCGTGAAACCAAAACCCCACATAATCTGCGTGAAACATCTTTGATGTTTCACACAGATTATGCCATCCCTTAACTGATTTATGCCAAAAAAACAGCTCACCATCCTCAACATCCTCATCACCGCCACCATCCTGTTTGCCTGGGGGCATTCGCTGATGCCCGGTGATCTGTCGGAAGAGGAGAGTTCCAGAGCTCTTGATCTTCTTCGCCCATTCCTGGAGATCATCTTTGGCAGAGGCAATGTGACCGATCACCTGGTACGGAAGCTCGCGCACTTCTCCGAGTACGCGCTGCTTGGATGCGAGCTCTGCCTCCGGCAGCAGATCCTTCGCGCCGCATCATCAATACCATCCGCAGCCGCCCCGGCTGCCAGAGTTTCTGCCGCAACGCCCACCACCGCCCCGGCTGCCAAAAACACCCCGGCTGTGGCCCCTATCCTGACCCCAACATCCACTTTGGGTGGCCCAGCCACCCTGGCCACAGACCCCACCCCGGCAGCCGCAGCTATCCCGTGGTTCATGCTCCACCTCCGGATTCTGGCCTTCAGCCTCGCCGTCTGCTTCATCGACGAAACCATCCAGCTCTTTGTCCCGGGCCGCGGCGGAAGGGTGGAAGACATGTGGATCGATATGGCCGGCGCCCTGACAGGCCTGCTGTTCGGGCTGCTCATTAACGCCATTTTTCGGAAATGCCGCCCGTCCTCGCCGGCGTAGGTATAAAATCAGGAAATTGAAATCTCTACCTACGGATGTAGGTATAAAAACGGAAAATCAAAATCTCTACCTACCAAATGTAGGTATAAAAACGAAAAAATGAAATCTCTACCTACGTATGTAGGTAGAGAATCGAAAAATTGAAATCTCTACCTACCAAATGTAGGTATAAAAACGGAAAAATGAAATCTCTACCTACCAAATGTAGGCATAAAAACGAAAAAATAAAATCTCTACCTACCGGCGTAGGTATAAAATCAAGAAATTGAAATCTCTACCTACCAAATGTAGGTATAAAAACGAAAAAATAAAATCTCTACCTACCGCTGTCGGTATGGAGCGGACGGAGTTCACCAAAAAACTCTGAAAAAGCCCCCTTGGGTGAAACCGGCTTCCTGCCTGGCCAGGGACTGCCGCAGAAACACATGAAACATCTGCCTGCTGCAGCAACAAGCCGGAACATTCCCAAAATGCAGGCGTCACCCGGAAAGCAGAGAAAGGCCAATCGGCAACACGGAACGAAAAACAGGAGCAATATGGAAATCGAAAGAAAATGGCTGATCCGAAAAGAGCAGATCCCGTATGATCTGGAGAAACTGCCCTCCCATGCAATCGAGCAGTGCTATGTGAGCTTCTCCCCGGTCATCCGGATTCGGAAAATCAATCACGGCGAGCGCTATATTCTCACGGTGAAGTCCACGGAGCAGGGAATCTCCCGGCAGGAATTCGAGCTGCCGCTGAGCCGGGAAGAATACGAAAACCTCTATCAGAAGCACGAAGGAAATGTACTGCAGAAAACCCGGTATCTGAAAGAGGAAAACGGACTCGTGCAGGAAATCGACATCTTCCATGGAGAACTCGCCGGGCTCTGCTATATGGAAATCGAATTCCCGACAAAAGAAGCGGCCGAAACGTATCCCACCCCGGACTGGGTGGTGGCCGATGTCTCCGACCGGATCGAATACGCCAACGCCAGCCTGGCAAAACACGGCCGGCCCGCAACATAAATCACTCACAACATAAACTGCGTGCAACGCGCATACCCGTGAAACATCCACCCGCAACATAAACTGCGTGCAACGCTGCGTCTCCGTGAAACGTCGCAGATGTTTCACGGAGACGCAGTGTTTCACGCAGTTTATGCCGAACACGAAAGGACCCTTCCCTATGAAAAAACTCACCATCATCGGCGACATCATGTGCGAGCCGCCGGTATTCCGTCAGGCCGCAAAAGAAGACGGCACCTACGACTTCCTGCCGGCCTTCACCCACTTAAAGCCCCTTCTCTCCGAAGCAGACTACGTGATCGGAAACCTCGAGACCCCGTTAGCCGGGGAGAGCCTCGGCTACACCACCCGCCTCGTATCCTTTAACGCGCCCGACTCCTTAGCCGAAATGTGCCGGGAGATCGGGGTCGACATGGTCTCCACCGCCAACAACCACGCCTGCGACCGCGGAAACGAAGGCATCCGGCACACCATCGAAGCCCTCGACCGCATCGGCCTTTCCCACACGGGAACGTACGTCAACTACAAAAAAGACGATCCGGGCCGCATCTTCTACTTCGAACTCGGCGGCGCGAAGATCGCCCTTCTTAGCTATACCTACGGTACCAACTACGGCATCAACGGCAATGAGCCCGATGAGGCAGCAGGAGTTCACGTCAACTACCTCCGGCCCTGCACCGCGAAAGAGCCCCTCGGAACCCGCAATTTCCCGGAATCCTACCGGAAAGTCCTCGCGGTGATGGAAAAATTCGCCGGCCGCAAGCCCCTCTGGGAAGATGAGGTCGACGTGCGGAACGCCCTCGGCATTTCCAATGCCTATGCAGATGACTGCCTCTTCCCGGAAATCTCGGAGGAGTGCCTCAAAAACGTGAAAGCCGATTACGAAGAGGCCAGGAAAAATGCCGATTACGTATTTCTCCTTCCCCACATGGGCGGCCAGTTCAACGTGAAACCCGGTGCCTTCTCCAACTACATGATGCACGAATTCGTGAAGATGGGATTTGACGGCGTGTTTGCCGCCCACTCCCACACCCTGCAGCAGGCAAAAATATACGAAGGAAAACCCTGCTACTGGTCCCTCGGCAATGTTTCCATGGCACCCTTCTCGCCCTACGCGGTCCGGGAGACCCTGCCGGAATTTGCCGTCGCAGCGCACATCTATATAGAGGAAGGAAAAATCGTAAAGAACACCTTCTCCCTCACGAAGATTATTGAGGAAGCGGATGGCCTCATCACCGTTTATCCCGTGGAAGACCTGTACCGGCGCTATGTGGAGGCCGGAAAAGAAGAGGTCGCCGCGCCCGGATTTGCGGCGGAAGCGGAGGTAAAAGTGACCGGCGCCGAAGCATCCGAGATCCTCTACGAAGAAGCCGAAGAAATCTATCGCCGCGTGACCGGCCGCGACTTCCCCGGAATAAAACACGAATACGAGTTATAACATAAACTGCGTGAAACGCTGCACCTCCGTGAAACATCGGAGATGTTTCACGGAAGTGCAGTGTGTATGACGGGCATGTCCCGACGCTTGGGTGAAAGTCCCAAGGAGCGTAGTTGCCGACGAATCCGATAGCGACTTGCAAGCTTCATGCCGTGAGGCATGGGGGAGAAGAAGCAATAGCGAAACCGTGGCCCTACG
>JAZUHZ010000238.1:0-1700 GCA_045642005.1 Candidatus Avilachnospira sp. | reverse complement strand
GCTCTGTACGCACACGGCTTCCACACCATAGGCGAGGGCTACATCCGCCCAGCGGGGCGAATACCGTGCACCGTCAGGCGTTTTGAATTCGGTTCCGAATTTCTGCCCGTAGTTGGCATTTTCCAGACCGGCAATCGTTCCGAACGCATAGTTGTTCATGACGACGAAGGTGCAGGCGATCCCGTGCTCCACTGCGCCCGCGAGCACGGAGGGGTTGATGCCGAAGCCGCCGTCTCCCGTGAGGGTGAGGGCGATCTTCTCCGGGGCGGCAAGTTTTCCGCCGAGCACGGCGGCCGCGCCGAATCCCATGGTGGCAAGTCCCGAGCTGTGATGGATGGTGCCGGGCACCGTGATATCAAACTGCTGTGCCACGCCGTTTTTGTTCCAGCCCACATCGGTGAAGATGAGCGCATCCTCCGGGATCACTTCACGGACGTCTTTTAAGATCCGCTGAGGCGTCATGGGGAAGCGGCTGTCTTCGGAGATGGCCACATTTGATGCTTTGAAGGCAGCCCGTGCGGCCGCGATCTTTTCGCGGACTTCCGGGCGGTTCTTTCCCTCCGGGCAGATCTTTTTTGCTTCTGAAAGAATCTGGGAAAGCGCGATCTTAAGGTCCGCCACCGCGCCGACGGTTACGGGATAGTTTCTTCCGATTTCCGCAGGATCGATATCGATCTGCATAAACTCGGTCTTTCCGGGGTCAAAGGTCACACCCTGGTACCAGCTGGAACTGTCCGCTTCGCCGAAACGGGTTCCGAGTCCTAAGATCACATCGGCGCCGAGGGTGAAGCTGTGGGTATATTCGAGTCCCCAGAAGCCGGTCTGGCCGGCCATGAGGGGATGGGTGTCAGGGATGCAGCCCTGTCCGGCAAGAGTCCGGGACACGGGGATATCGAGGAACTCTGCGAGTGCCGCTAATTCCTTCGACGCCTGAGCAAGAAGGATCCCGCCGCCGGCATGGATGACCGGATTCCCGGCCATTACCAGTTTTTCTGCTATTCTTTGCGCGGCTTCCGGGGAAAGGGCCGGTTTTTCGGTCACGAAGCTGCCTTTCCGGGTGCGGTCCCAGAGGTCTTCTTCCATCTCACGGGAGAACATGTCCATGGGGACGTCGATGAGCACCGGGCCGGGACGGCCGGATTCCGCAAGGCGAAAAGCCCGTTCCACGATGTCGGGAAGGGAATTAACGTCATCAAGGCGCCATGCTCTTTTGACCACAGGGCGGAGAAGCTCGTACTGATTTCCGTCCTCATGCAGCTCGACTTCCTGATGGGGATGTTTTCCGAAGTAATAGCTCGGCACGTCGCCGGCAAATACCACCATGGGGATGGAGTCGAGGGAGGCATTGGCCACACCGGTGATGACGTTGGTGATGCCGGGGCCGAGATGGCACATGACCACCGAGGCTTTGTGGGTGACTCGTGCGTATCCGTCGGCCGCGCAGGATGCGATGGCTTCGTGACGCATGCCTTCGTATTCAATTGTTTTGCTTCTGGACAGGGCATCCAGCATGCCGATTACGGTGTGGCCGCACAGGCCGAATACTTTTGTGACGCCGCGTCTCTCGAGGTAGTCTACCAGCAGATCCGCCATCAGTTTTTTTGCCATTGTGTTCCTCCTGATCTTAGTTTAATCTTGTAGACCGGGCTGCCGGGGCTCTCCCCAATAAGCGCCTGAAGGGCGGCGCTTATTATGGGGCA
>JAZUHZ010000237.1:0-1998 GCA_045642005.1 Candidatus Avilachnospira sp. | reverse complement strand
TACGATCCGACTTAGACAGTAGAGATTTGAAAAAAATCGATTTTATACTGTCTCAAACTCTACGATGAGCTGTCTAAAACAGATCCAGCATGCTGTCAAGGTAAATTTCCTCACGCACCCTGAGGCAGTATTCGGGTTTGGTCATATAATATAGAAGGAATTCGAGCAGTACGGCGGTGCCGAGCCCGCGCCCTTCGATTTTATATTCGGTAAATCCCATGGGGAGGTAGGTGTTCCGGATATCCTCTGTGCCGATGAAGGCGGGATTTTTCATGGCTTCGGAGAACCGGTACCCCTGCGCGCCTTCCGGCGCAGTGCAGATGTGATCGGGAACGTCGAGCCCTAAGCATTTTGCGCTGACATTCTCATAGCAGGCTTTCCGGTCCCGGCAGGTGACCCGGCAGCATTCGTTGCAGAGGAACTCGACTTTTTCTTTTTCCGCTTCCGAAAGTAAAGAAAGCTCCGGAAACGCCCGGTTCAGACGGAAATCCGGGACCACGTAGCGGAATTCCTCCCGCTGCACTTCCCGGAGGAAATCGTCAAATTCCGTAAGCACTTTGGTCGTGGAAGAGACAAGATAAAGCCCGGGATAGTTCTCCCGAAGATACGATAGCAGCAGATCCGAATGGACGATCACGCCGTTGCCGCCGCGTTCCGCAAAGAGAGCGGCGAGGCGGTTGCAGGTCCGGTCCCCGAGATGCTCCGGCTGGAGGAGGGAATTACTGAAGGTGAGCCGGCCGGAAATGCCGTATTCCGAAAGAAGGGAAAGCACGGCCCGGGGATCTGCCGTCCCTGATCCGGTCCGCCCGCCGCCCCAAAGTGCCCCTTCCGGCGCGCCGTAGAGGGATCCGATCTCACACCAGTCATAGAAGTATTCGCGGTGGCCGTAATATAAAGGAAGGAAAACCCGGTAGAATTCGAAGAATTCAAATAATCCGGGAAGATGGAATCTGGCTTTTTTCATCATCCGTAGAACTCCTCGATCCAATGGCCTGCTTCCGCGAGCGGGTCTTTTGTCATATCGATCCAGTGGATATCCGTCCGCTTCCGAAACCAGGTCATCTGCCCTTTCGCGAGATGCCGGATCTCCATGAAAAGTTTGTTATAGAAGGCTTCGTAACTTTCAAATTCTCCGCGGAGATACATGAGGATGTAGCGGTACTCAAGGCCGAGGCCATAGAGAAACTCGTCCGTTGCGCCGTTTTCCCGGAGACGGCGCACTTCGTCGATCATGCCTTCCGCAAGGCGGCGGTCGAGGCGCTCCCGGATCCGTTCGTAAAGGATCTCCCGAGGCCAGGTGACACCGAGCACCAAGGTTTCGTAGCGGGGATGATTCCGGCGCTTTTCTGTTTCTCCGGAAAGGGCCCGCTCGGCGTAGCGCTCGATGCGGTGCAGGTTATTGGGGTCAAGCCCGGATAGAAGCTCCGGGTTCTTTTCTTTTATGATCCCGAGGAGCTCTTCTTTTGTTTTTCCGAGAAGCTCCTCCCGAAGGGAAAGGTCCGGCTTTCCGGGGGTCATGTCATAGCCGTCGGCCACGGCATTGATATACAGCCCGGTGCCCCCAACGAGAAAGGCTTTCCGGCCGCGGCCAAGAGTCCCGTCGATGGCCTCGTAGGACAGGCGCTGGAAATCGGCCGCCGAGAAGAAGTCGTTGGCCTCCGCCACATCCAGAAGATGGTGCGGCACGCCTTTCATCTCCTCTTTTGTGACTTTTCCGCTTCCGAGGTCAAAGCCCCGGAACACCTGCCGGGAATCTGCGGAAATGATCTCCGCGCCGTATTTCAGGGCAAGTTCGATGCCGAGGCCGCTTTTTCCGGATGCATTGGTCCCGGTGATGACGGTTAGTTTTTCCATGCTGGTCTCCTTTCGGTTCTCTGACACACGCCTCACTCTGCCTTCTCTTACCTGCCGCGCTCTGCCCTGAGGCAGGGCGCGGCAGGTAAGGGATGGCAGGGCACGGCGTGTGTGGGCTGTGCCCCGTGCCTATGATAGTACCGT
>JAZUHZ010000236.1:0-3139 GCA_045642005.1 Candidatus Avilachnospira sp. | reverse complement strand
ACCAGACACCCGACGGCGCCCAGGTGATCGTGCCCCCGGGAAGGGTGGCCCGCATCCTGCCGGAGGCAAAAATCGATTTCGGCCGCGGCACGATCGAGTTTAAGAAATAACTACCTGACATGAACTGCGTGAAACGTCAGGCACGTGAAGCGCTCATCTGCATGAACTGCGTGAAACGCCCATCTCGTGAAACATCTTTGGTGTTTCACGAGATGAGGTGTTTCACACAGTTCATGAATCAAAGGAAAGGAGCAACATATATGGAAGAAATGGTAATGAGACGTCCCGGCGGAGAACTGGCATCCCGCCCGCTTCACTTTTTCTGGGTGGTAGACTGCTCAGGCTCTATGCACGGCGAAAAGATCGCAACGGTCAACAATGCCGTTCAGGAGTGCATCAAACCCATGCAGGATGCGGCAGACGAAAATCCGAACGCCCAGCTCTATATCCGTACCCTGAAATTCTCGCAGGGAGCAGAGTGGGTGACACCGGATCCGGTTCCCGTGGAGGACTTTGCCTGGGATGATCTGTACGCGGTAGGCGTTACGGATCTCGGAAAAGCATTTGAAATGCTTTCGGCCCAGCTTACCATCCCGCCCATGTCAGACCGTGCGCTTCCGCCGGTAATTGTCCTCATGAGTGACGGACAGCCGACGGACGACTACCGCAAGCCCCTCGAGAAGCTCCTGAAGCTTCCGTGGGGAAGAAAGGCCGTACGGATCGCCATCTCCATCGGACAGGATGCGGATGATGATGTTCTCGCCGAGTTTACCGGAAACCGCGAACTTGTATTGAAAGCCGGCAATGCCCAGGATCTTACCCGCATGATCAAGTGGGCTTCCACGGTAGCTTCTGTGGTATCCCAGCCCGCTTCCCGGGCCATTGATGCCGAGACCGCACTGAAAGCCGACAACAACGCAGAGCTCCTTCTGGACATGTCCAGTATCCCGGCCTCTGTAAACGCAGACATGGTATGGTGACGCAATGAACACAGTTGTATTCGGTGACCGGGCGCAGGGCGCGTCCCACAGCCGCCCCGGTCATGAGAAGGAGTGCCAGGACTACTGGCGCAAGGTCGACTACCTCTCCGGGGTGAAGATCGTGGCGGTCGCCGACGGCCACGGATCGGACAAATGCCCCTACAGCGCCGACGGCTCGAAGTATGCCACCAAGGTCTTTACGAGTCTGATGACGGATTACTGCAATTCCTATGAGGACCCGGACGAAATGATCGCCTACCTCCGCAGAGAAGGCGAAATGAAGATCGCCCAGGAGATCAGCCGGGAGTGGAAGGACAAGATCCTCATGATCCATAAGGGCCTTTCCCGGGAAGAAGGGCTTTTGGAGGATGAGATCCTCAGGATGTACGGCACCACGCTGATCGGCCTTTTAGTGACGGAGAAATACGTGTTTGCCTATCAGCTCGGAGACGGAGATCTCACGTATGTGGATGAGGAGGAAGTGCGGCCGCTGATCGAACCGGACAAATTCCTCGGGGTGGAGACTCATTCTCTTTCCAAGACGGATTCCTGGAAAAAAGCCGTGGTTTCCTGCATGACGACGCCGGCCCCCGGGCACGGACCGTATATGTATATGCTTTCCACAGACGGACTGTCCAACAGTTATGTAAACCAGCAGGAGTTTTACCGCACCTGCCGGGATTATTTTGACCTGATCCGGGAACACGGCTGGAAAGCCGTGAAAGAAAACCTGAAAGGCTGGCTTTCGGATACCAGCCGCGGAGGCTGCGGTGACGATATCACGGCGGTTTTCGTCTATACCGGCGGGGAGGAGTAAAATGGCCGGAAGCCGCAACATGCCTCCCTCAAGTAAACATATCCCCGGCCATGCGCCCGCATCTTCGCAGGGCGCTTCTTTCCATACAGGCATATCTTCCCCCGATCCCGTGAATGTGCAGAAGGGTACCGCAGCGGTGCGGCGGAAAGCTGCCAAAACCGCGCAGCCTTCTTCCCAGAGCCGGAATGTCCGTCCGTTCCCGCTTCCTCCGGAAGACGAGCTTTCGGCGGAACAGACCGCGGTCATCGAACTCCCGTTCTTTAAGGACTATCTGATCGAAGGGCAGGAGGGGAGCGGCAAAACCGTTTCCGCCATGTACCGGGCCATGAAGATCTCGGAAAAATCCCGGGAACTCATTTATCTGCTGGTTCCGGAACATAAGGATATGCTGGCGCTTCGGGCTTCGGTGCGCGGCCGGCATGAGTTTGACGGTGTCGTGATCGACACCTTCACTTCATGGCTCCGGGATTTCTATAAACTGATCCTCAAAAAGAAGGTTCCGAAGCCGGACAGCTTCCAGCAGATGTCCCGTTCGGATACGGACTGGGGACAGGTGGTCCGGGACAGTTATGCCGGAGTCGATACCTATAAGCACATCATTATCGACGAAGCGCAGGAGTTTCCGCCGGAGCTTCTGAAGGCCATCGGCATGGCGGCCTGCTATGTGACCTGTTTTATCGATACCGACAAGGCCGCAAAGGACGGCAGCACGTCGGTGACAGATGCCTGCGCCAAACTCCTCATCGAATCGCCGCGCACGCTCCGGGGTGATTTCCGATACGCGCCATACGGTGCTTCAGGGAAATCCTCTTCCGGTGCCGCCGGAACGATCCCCGGAGAGCGGGAGATCATTGACCTTCTGGAAGGCGCCGTTTCCGGGGGATTAAGCCTCCGGACCAACCGTCAGCTTTACCTTCTCGTGGCGGATCTGCTGGCCAAGCTCTATATCCGGGATAAGGATTACAGCGCCGCCATTAATTACCTCATGGATATCGATGATTCCTCGCCGGACGTGCCGGACAGCATTCACCTCTCCTATCTGTATGCGCAGATCATGACGGAGAATATCCTGCGCTTCGCGGCGGAGCCCGTGCTTCTGTTCCGGCGCCTCGACCGTATCAGCGCGGCGTCCTTTACGGAGAGAGCGGAGTTTTACAAGGTGTTTCTGAAACGGCTCGCGGAAGTGGCGGCACGGGAGCCGTCGGCGGGACAGAATCTGGAAAAATTCCGGAAGCAGGCGGAAAAATACACCGGCCTGCCGGCAGGCCGCGGGAACCGGCCCGGGGTCCCGGCAGCGGGCGCTGGCGGCGCGCCGGCCGCCGGTACCGCCCCCCCGGATACG
>JAZUHZ010000235.1:0-27302 GCA_045642005.1 Candidatus Avilachnospira sp. | reverse complement strand
ACGGAGTTTATGTTTTGGAGTCTCCGTTTCACGGAGCTAAGGCTGCATCTATATGCCTGACATCATCAGAACGATGCGGTCTTTCCGCAGAGCCGTCCTTACGGAATAGAGAAATTCGTCCCCTGTCCTCTCCGGCAGCTCTGGGGCGTGCAGCCCGCAATTCTCCGGAAGCTGGAAATAAAATTACTTACGCTGGTAAAACCGGAGTCATAGGCAATCTGTGTCACGGATTTATCCGTATTCATCAGCTCCGAAAGTGACATCCGGATCCTGTATTCGATCAGATACCTGTAAATACTTGCCCCGGTGATCTTCTTAAACAGCCTGCTGCCGTAGGATTCCGACAGATTCGCACAGGAAGTGATATCCCGGACACTGATCTGCCGCTCATAGTTTTTATGAATGAAATTGATCATTCTTTTGACATTGGAATAGGAATCCATGTCCACCATGTTCCTGGGCAGAACGACTTCCGGCGGGCAGAGCATCAGCTGCCCGACTGCCTCCATGAGATCCGCTGTAAAACGAACGCGGAATCCCTCTTTCTTTTCAGAATACTCTTTCGCGGCTTCCGTGAGAAGGTCAAATGTTCTTCTTTCTTCTTCATGATCCCTGCGGACAAGCATCGCGGAAAAACCATGATTCAGATAATCCATCACTTCCCGGCCGATACGGCTTCCGTCAAAGGAACAGAGGATTTTCTGATCCAGAAGCCATGTCATCACAACCGCCGGGATCTCGTCAGAAAGCGCATGAAAATCGTGCAGTTCTCCGAAATTCACAAGAACGATACTGTTTTCATCCACCGGAAGCGTGTTTCCGTAGACCTCGACCACGGCACGGCTTCCCGGCATCGCGGTCATGAGATTCAGATTCCGGTGCCAGTGCGTCGGAACGCCGTTTCCTGAAATCTTATGCAGATCCGTAAGCCAGATATCCACCGGAAAACCGGGGTCATCCACACAAACCACGTCAAACAGGTTATCGCCGATGACGGCTTCTTCATTATCTAAAGATATCATGATTCCTCAAACTGTTCCTGAATTTTGTCAAGAGTTGTGCGTACCAGAAGGTCACCGCCTTCATGTCCCACAAAACCGCTGCCGACGATGGCGCTGTAATGACCGTGTTCTTCCGCTTTCTTTGTCGGCAGGTATCCTTCACAGCCGTCAGCAAGCTGCACAAGGAACGTCTGCTCTGCTTTGCTTCTTGCCCGGATCTGGTTGCCGTAATCAAGGAACAGTTCAAAAGGACTGGAAGCAATGGCGATCCGGCCGAGCCGTACCACATGGACTTCCGCCTGGTCAAACTCTGTCTTTTCCTGCAGATGAAACCGGTTGATAATCCCGGCCTCGATCAGATGGTCGGCCATATCATTGAAATCCAGTTCCTTCGTTTCTTTCCGAAGGATCGCATCCCGGAAAGATGCCACTGCCTCGCGATACTCCGTCCGGGAGACACGGCGCAGCGGAAGATTTAGCCGCATGACTTCGTGACGGAACACTCCCTCCGTGATTTTTTTCCAGTTGCCGTCATCAAATACATTGATGATCTCCTGAGCCACTCTCCGTCCGGCAAGCCGCATGCCGGAAAGATCGAACATGGAGGGATCGGCCTTCCTTGCGGGCGGATCGTTTCTCTTAATATTCGGGTCATGCACATCACTTTCCGGTTCCACCCAGCGGACGAGATCCACCGGGCACTGATCGCCTGCCGCCGAGCAAAGCGGAAGCATATAGAGTTCCTCACCGAAATGCTTTCGTAAAAGCATCTTTGCTTCCCCCCAGTAATCCGGGGAGATGAACAGCCTGTGCTGCACGCACTGCGCCGGGCAGGCGATATTCGGGATCACACCGGTAAAACCGCCCTTTTCATCGAAGGTGAAGAGCAGTTCCACTCCGGTATCGCTGCCGCCTTCCAGCGATTCAAATACCGCCGTATCGGCATCGCCCCACATGGCAGCGGTGGCATCCGTATACTGTACCCGGCGGCACATGCCGATGGCAGCGCGGCCGAACGCATTGGCAACGGAACCGGGCTTCCTGTTCTTCCATGCTTTGCGGATGGCCGAAGCGATCCTCTCCGTAAGAAAAGCATTGGCTTCTTTAGGTGAAAGAATCTCAGGGTCCTTTGTATCTGCCGCCGTTACATAGGGATAATCTTCTTTCCTGAGCCCCATATCCTCATACGGAATATCCACATATTCACAGAAGCGGTCGGTGTAGCTTTCATAATCTGATCCGTAATCGATGGACGTATGCGTATGGATGGCAGCAATAATCACTTTTTCCGGCTGAAGTCCCTCCACATCCGAAACCGCCTCCTTGACTGCTTTTGCAAGGGAAACGGAAATATCCACAAGATCCACGCTGACCACGACCATCTGCTCCGTGCCGTCCGAAAGTGCCAGCGCCGTTGCCGAGATCGGCTTTTCCACAGACTGTGAAACACGCTCCGCAAACTGACCGCAGAGTAAAACCGGTCTGTCCGGCGTGATATCGACTTCAGACCATCCAATCAGGAATTTTCCCATACAGTACCTCCTGTCTTAAAACATCAGCGCAAGCTGTGCAAAATACCGGCTTCCCGTAAGAAGCGCTTTTTCGTCCACGTGAAAACGGGAATTGTGCAGCTGCTCCGTATACCCTTTTTCTTCATTTCTGACTCCCAGAAGAGAATAGGTGCCGGGACACTTTTCCAGAAACCAGGAACAGTCTTCCGAAGCCATGTCCCGCTCTGTTTCCACAATATTTTCTGCTCCGGCAGTAAGGACTGCCGCCTTTTTTGCAATTTCATTCATTTCTTTTTCCGTGCAGAGAGCCGGGCAGGAGGCGTCATCCGAAATAAGGACCGAGCCTCCGAATTCCTCCGCAGCATCCTCACAGATTTTATGGATTTTCTCCCGGATCTTTCTATCCAGCCCGGGATCATAAAATCGGACGGAGATTTTCATTTCCGCCGTATCCGGAATGATATTGTGGCAGGTTCCGGCGTGCAGCGATGAAACAGAAATGATATGTTCCTCAAACGGTCCGATCATCCGGCATTTCATCAGATAGATCCCTTCATACGCCCTGACTGCCATGGCAAGCGGGTCCGCCGCTGCCTGCGGTACGGTGGCATGGGAGGACTTTCCGGTAAATGTGATGTCGTAGGAGCGGCTGCCGGCATACAGCGGGCCGTCGCAGAAAGCAAAGGTTCCCGTCGGAAACGCCGGATCCACATGCTGGCCGAACACATAATCGACGTCCTCGAGCGCTCCGTTTTCCACCATCATCTGTGCCCCGCTGGGATCTGTCTCCTCGCTGGGCTGGAAAAGAAGCTTCACCCGGCAGGAAAGCTCCCCTTCGTTCCACGCGCACTGGAGTGCCCGTGCGGCGCAAAGGAGCATCGCCGTATGGGAATCGTGACCGCAGGCATGCATACAGCCCGGATTTTGCGAGCGGTATTCGTCTTCGCATTTTTCTTCGATAGGCAGCGCATCCATATCCGCCCGCAGAGCGATCACCGGTCTTGCGGACTTCTCTCCGATTTCCGCCACGACACTTCCCTTTCCGAATTCTTCGGTAAACGGGATCCCGATGTCGGTCAGTTCTTTTTTTACAATCTTCACGGTTTCCGGAAGATTCATTCCCAGTTCCGGAACCCGGTGAAGTTCCTTCCAGAGTAAAATGAGATGTTCCTCATCTCCGGGCTTAAAGTAGCTGTCCGCTGTTTTCATGGCATTCCCCTTTCTTTTTCTTCTTTGGTTCCACATAGGACAAAACAACGGCCGCAAATACGATCAGGCAGCCGAGAAGTTCTTTCAGAGACATTTTTTCGTGAAGGAAGGCCGTTGCACACAAAACCGAGAAGACGGACTCCGTACTCCACAGAATGCTCAGCCGGTTCACGTCACCGCCCTGCTGCGCATACGCGCCCACCGTATATGGAACTGCGCTGCAAAGGATTCCCACAAGGATAGGCGCCCCCAGATTTTCCCGGAAGAGGGCCGGATCCGGCGATTCGAGAAAAACAGAGACAAGACCCGCAAAGAGAGCCTGTGACACATATAGAACGGTGGTAAAAGGCGCCGGATCACAAGTCTTCATGTACCGGTCAAATACCAGTACCTGCAGCGCATACAGAAGGGAGCTCAGAAGAAGCAGCGCATCGCCTCCGGAAAGGCCGGTTTCATTATTCATGCAGAGAAGCCAAAGTCCCGCAAAAATGAATCCTTCACAGATCCAGATGCTCGTCTTCACCCGGTTCCCCCTGAGAAGATCCAGAATCGGCACGAAAAACACGTACATGGAAATAATAAACCCGCTTTTTCCTGCTCCTGAAAAACTCTGTCCCGTATAGCAGGCACCGGATGCCAGCGCTCCTAAGAGTCCCGCCAGGATTCCGCCGAGGAGATTCTCTTTTTCAAATATCTTTCCCTGTTTTCCTAAGAATATGGTATAGCATACTACGGCGATTGCCGCTACCCCGTAGCGTACGGCGCAGACCGTAAATGTGGGGAGTGACCTAAGAAGCGGATCACAAAGTGAAAACCCGGCTCCTAAAAGAAAAGACTCCAGAAGCGGAAAAAACGTATACTGCACAAAAGGGGGAAGCTTCCGCTTCCCGCTTTTCTTTATTTTCGAAAAAACTCCCATTAACCTTTGACTGCTCCCTGTGTGATTCCGGCCACGAACTGCTTGTTCAGGACAACAAAAAGCACCAGCACCGGAAGAATCGTGAGGACGGTACCGGCCATCATCAGATTGTACTGGCTGGCACCGGCGCCGCCGGCGGACTGCAGTCTGGTAACTGCTACAATTAACGTGATCTGGTCGGGTTTTGTAGCGAGCATCAGTGTCGGAAGAAGATAGTCATTCCATACACTGGTAAATGACATCAGCGCCACTGTCGCAAGGATCGGCTTGGAAAGCGGCAGGATGATCCTGTACCATGTCGAGAAAAAGGTACAGCCGTCGATTTTGGCGGCGTCATCCAGTTCTTTGCTGATCGTCTTTAAGTATCCCATGGTGAGAAAAAGATTGGAGGCGCCGGCCACCGAACTTTCCACCAGGATCAGACCCCACATGTTATTAAGGCCGAACTTACTCGTGATCTGCATGATCGGGAAGATCGTCACAGTTCCCGCTCCGATGAACATGGTGCTCAGGAAAGTCCAGTACAATGCATTTTTTCCGGGAAAGTTTCCTCTCTCAAAACAATACGCTGACATGGAAGTCATGATCACGATAAGGGCTGTCGAGAGGGTGGATATGATGAGGGAATTCACGGAATAATCCGCATACGTGCTCTTTTTGAATGTAGAACTTCCGCCCATGCCCCAGACCTGCCGGAGGTTATCCCACGTGGGTTCCTTTGGGATCAGATTGACTCCGCCCTGAGCAATTTCGAAATTCGTCTTTAATGCCGCTGAAAAAGTATACAGAAGGGGGATCAGTGTGATCACTGCAATGATGATCAGGCACGCATAGAGAATGATCTTTGTTCCTTTGCTGACATATCTGTCCATTTCCGACTCCTCCCTTTAATAAATATCCGAATTCTTCCTGGTGACTGCCAGATAGATGATCGTGACGATTCCAAGCATTCCTGCCGTAATGACCGTCAGGGCGGCGCCGTAGCCGTAATCACGTCCGGAGGTATTCTGGAAGAACTGTTTATAGATATATGTCATCATCACTTCCGTCTTGCCGAGAGGATTTCCGTTCGTCAGAGTCAGTACCAGGTCGGTCACATGCAGAGAGCCTAATATTGCATTCATCAGTACGACCTGCAGTACCGGGCCCAGAAGAGGGATCGTGATTGAAAAAAACTGTTTTATTCCGCTGGCACCGTCCAGTCCGGCCGCCTCATACATGACCGGATCGATACTCTGAATACCGGTCATCAGGAAAATCATATTGATACCGAAGTTCTGCCATATCGATGCGATCATCAGAACCAGCATGGAGGTGTCCCCCTCCGCAAACCACTTGACGCCTTTTCCGCCGAACTGGCGGAGGATTGAGTTAATGACACCCTGATTATGCGCAAAGAAATAGGTGAAAATAACACCGATTACCGCGACCGAAATCATGGACGGCATAAAAAATACCGAACGGAAGAAAGACTTTGCCTTGACATTTCTTGTAAGAATAAAGGCAAGGATCAGTGCCAGCGGGATCTCCACGAGGAGCTTGCCGAAAGCAAACACAAAGGTGTTTCTGACAGAGAGCCAGAATTTCGGGGAACGCTCAAACGCACGTACGAACTGATCCAAACCCACATAAGTGATCGCTCCGTGGCCTTTATAGGAAAACAGGCACCACCGGAGCTGCCAGAGCAGCGGGAATACCACGAAAACAAGGAGGCCCAGCACACTGCCGGCAATCATCAGATAGCTTTGCACAATTTCTCTGGTTCTTAATTTGTGACTGTGTTTCTTTTTCATAAAACTCATCCTTTACCGTTTTTCGGTCAGATCCGAACAGTTTCTCTTTGAAAGAGAGGGCGGGGGTCTCTCAGGAAGCCGCCGCCCTCTTTTGGTTCGTTACTTTGCCAGGCTGTAGTCGTAATGGAATCTCTCCAGATCGATCCCGCTTGCTTTTCCGGCGTCATAACCGGCCTGGAAACGGCTTCTCAGATCTTCTGCCGCGGTATCGAAATCAACCTCACCGTGCATCACGGCATTGAAGACTTCATTGGCATCCTCACCCTCGATGGTAACTTCGTAATCGGGGTACAGGCACATCGGTACATAGTCATCGGTGTCAGCCATGAACTCAAACTGCGGGCTCTCAACATTGAGCGTTACCCCTTCCATCAGAGATGCCTTATACGGGATCATACCAGTGGACTGGTACATTTTGGTATTCACTTCGTCGCCATTCAGGAAAGCCAGAGCTTCCGCAACGGCATCCAGACGTTCGGGTGATACAGATGTGGAGATGGAGGCAGATACACGCTCCAGATAAATGCCCTTGTAGGATTCACCCTCATTGATCACCGGAGGATCAATGGCAACCCAGTTGCACTGTGCCGGGAACTGCGTGGTATAAACACCGACATCATAAGAGGGAGCAGGGAACATGCCAACCTTTCCGGCTGCGAACTGAGCGCGGATCTCATCAATTCCAAGGTCATCGGCACCCATCATCCAGTCATTCTTGTACATGGTGGTCAGCGCTTCCATAGGAACTTTATATTGTGTGAAATCATAAGTTTCTGTTGTGGGATCCCACCAGATTCTTCCGTTTCCGGGAGCTGAGAATTTCATCATCAGACGGTAGAAGCTCCAGCTCCAGTTTGACCATCCGAAACCGAATTCCTCACCGCCGCCGTTCTCGGTGATCACCTTTGCGGCATTGACAATATCGTCCCATGTCTTCGGCAGCTCGAGGTTGTTCTTGTCGAACAGATCCTTGTTCACGGCAAACTTCACGGGAACTACTTCCAGCGGAAGGGCAAACTCTTTTCCGTGAAGGACATTGAACCCCTCTCTGCTGTAAGAATCGTAGCTTGCCACGAGAGCCTTAAGGCTTTCATTCTCGATGGTGTTAAGATCATAGCAGTAATCCACACGCCACGGATAATCAAGACCGGCGTCAAAGATATCGTATGCCATACCTCCGGAAGTAAGAAGAGCATCCAGATTTTCATCGTAAGAATTGATATCGCTGGTCAGTTCAATGAAAATACCCTTTTCCTTGCCGGCGCCTTCGTTCCATTTGTTAATCTCCTCCTGAAGGGGGCCGAGATAAGCGCCGATGGAACAATAATACGTTACAACTTCCACTTCACCGGGAACTTCGGCCTTCGCTTCAGTTTCCTGTGAACCTGCCGCCGCAGCTGCAGGTGCTGCCGCTTCCTGCGAAGAACATGCTGCAAGAGAAAGCAGCATGGACATTGCAAGCAGCATTGCCATAAATTTCTTCATTGTTTTTTCCTCCTGTTTTTGTACGAGAGCAAACCCCGTTTTTGCGCAAAGCGGAATTTGTACCCTTGCTGTGATGCGCGCTTACTGCAGCAAGCTGCGCAATGCGGGCTTTTGACCCTTGCATCAGATTATAAAAAACAGGTTTTGAAGATAATACACAAATACCGCCGTAAAGTATCAAATTCCTGCCTTATATATAAATTTTCTGCTGTGAAGAATAACTGCAAAAACGCGTCCGGTTCCTGCCGAAGGCAGTTCGCAACGCGTTTTTCATATTATTTGTTTTCTTTTTTCGGATCAGTAAAAAACCTGATGTGAAAGCGTATCCGCGGTTTCTTTCAGTTCACGAACCAGTTCCCCATTCTCCCGGATAAACCTGTCGAGACCGGTAATACTTAAGGCAGCACAGAACCGGTGCGTTTTGTCATAGATCGGAACGGAAACCGCATAGATTCCCGGTCCGAGTTCTTCGTTTTCCGTGGAATACTGCCGGGAGCGGATCAGTCCGAGATCCTCTTTCAGCGCCTCTTTGGTGCAAATCGTATGCTCGGTCGCCCGGATCAGGGGATTTCTTTCCAGATAGGACTCCAGTTCGTCCTCGCCGAAGCTTGAGAGAAGGAGTTTCCCCGAAGCCGAGGTGTGCAGCGGATTGATGACCGAATCATGGACGGAAATGACGTAATTTGCCCCGGAAGGAGTGATTCTGTTCAGAATGATCAGTTCATTCCCTTCCCTGTAAAGAAGTGCCGTACTGCCGGAAAAGCGGTCTGCCAGGCGCTGCATGGGCTGCTGGGCTTTCTCTTTCAGGATCATTTTTCTCGTATTTCCGTCATCTCCGAAGGAAGCGGAAAACACACGGCCGAGCCTGTATTTTCCGGAAGGTGACTGCTCCAGAAAGTTGTTTATGCAAAGCGTACTGATGATTCCATGCGCAGTACTTTTGTTCAGCCCCAGCGTGTCGCTGATCTCACTGAGAGAAAGCTCCACCGGCGTGCCGTGAAAACAGGCAATAATATCCGCCGCGCGCTGGACAGACTGAATGATTTTCGGAGTTTTCGTCATCTGGGGACCACCTTTTTCTTGATAGCAGGATTATACCACAGAAATTTGACATTGTCAAATATTTTGAGAATAATGAATTTAAGCTTGACTTTTGCTGACCGTCACGCCTATAATACGGCATAATCAAATCTATAGTTTGATATTATCGAATATGCAAAGGACGAACACTATGAGAAACAGTAAACCCACTATTTACGACCCTGCTTTTCTGCCAAACAACGTCTACAGCGGCGTACCCTCCTGGCTGAACCTTCCGGTTCTTGAGAACACAGAAGATCTCCAGGGGATGGATGCTGTGATCACGGGGGTTCCGTGGGAAGGCGGCTGCACCATCGGCGGCTTCTCCTCCTGCACAGAAGGGCCGAAAGCTATCCGTTCCGTATCTATCCGGTATACCGGCTTTCTGCCCGATTTCGGCATTGACTCCTTCGACTATCTGAAAGCGGGAGATTTCGGTGATGTGACCTGCAAAAACGGTGATTATGACCTGACATTTGCGGGAATCCGGGAACGGATCGGTCAGATCGTGGACGCGGGGGCCTTTCCCATCACCTTCGGCGGTGACCATGGCATTGCCTACCCGATCATCTCGGAGATTGCAAAACGTCACCCGAAACGGATCGGTGTTCTCCATTTTGATGCCCATCTCGACAATTATTCCCATTTCGGGGATGACGAACTGGCCCGCTGCTCTCCGTTCTACAAACTGTACAACGATCCGAACATGAATCCCGCGAAAATCGCGCATATCGGGATCCGCGGCCCCAGGAACCATAAAGAAGAATACGCCAATGCCCTGAAATACGGAGCTCAGGTCATTTCCGCCCGGGAAGTGAAGGAGAATGGCTGGAAAGCATCGATTGATAAAGCAATCAGGAATGTATTCACAGATACGGATCTTGTGTATATCACCATCTGTGCGGACGCCCTGGATGCAGCATGCATGCCGCAGGGGCCGCAGGATATGTGTGGTCTGAGTTCCTACGAGCTCTGCATGATGCTTCATGAAGCCGGTCTTGCCGGGGCAAAGGGACTTGACTTCGTCGAGATCTATCCGGATAACTTAAGTTACCAGACCGCTTCCCATGACGCCTGCTGGGCAGCTTTATACTACTTAAACGGCGTTGCCGAACGCAAAAAGAACCAGCAGTAATCATCCCGCATAGAGGGATGGAAGCCGGCAGACGTTTTTCGACTGCCGGCTGTTTTTTCAGGAGGATTCTGCCATGATCGAGGAGACTGCACGGGAAGCCCTTGCCTATGGAAAAAAATTTGTAAAACAGGGAAAGACCGCAGATTATATTCCCGAACTGAAAAAGGCCGATCCGGAAGCAATCGGCCTTTGCATTGCTCCGATTGACGGAGCGTGCATTCTGCTAGGTGACGCGGAAAAGCGCTTCACGATCCAGAGTATCAGCAAAGTCGTCACCCTCGCCCTGGCGCTTGAAACCTTCGGCGCCGGCGAAGTGTTTTCTCATGTAATGATGGAGCCGACGGGCGATGCCTTTAATTCCATCATCAAGCTGGACACGGTATCCAACCGTCCGTATAACCCTATGATCAATGCCGGGGCCATCGAGGTGGTCAGCCTCCTCGCGCCAAAGATCCGTTTTGAGGAAATGCTTTCCTATACCAGGGAACTGTGCTCTGATCACGGGATCCGGCTGAATGAACGCGTGTATCAATCCGAATACGGGACAGGCAGCCGGAACCGGGCTATCGGATATCTTCTTGAGAGTAAGGGAGTGCTGCGTGGGAATGTCCCGGAAATCATGGACTTATACTTTAAGATGTGCTCCCTGAGCGTCAATGCCGTTTCTCTGGCAAACATGGCCAGGGTCCTTGCCGGCGGAGGAATCAATCCGGACAGCGGAAACCGGCTGATGAGTCCGTATACCGCGCGGATCGTCAAGACGCTGATGATGACCTGCGGTATGTATGACGGTTCCGGCGAGTTTGCCGTACGTGTGGGAATCCCCGCAAAAAGCGGTGTCGGCGGTGGAATCATGGCCTGTGTGGAAGGCCGGTTGGGAATCGGTACCTACGGTCCGGCTTTGGACAGGAAAGGAAACAGCATCGGCGGGACCCGCATGATGGAGTTTCTCTCCGACCGCCTCGGGCTGCATATTTTCGACACTTCACCGAAATTCGGAAGGAAAGGAAATGAGAGGTGAATCTTCCTATGAAAGCTTATTTCACTGAAAACAGATTCGGTCGGTTTCTTACCGACTTTCTGTACAGCGTAATCGGAAGCGCCATGATCGGCGTTTCTCTGGCTATGTTTACCATCCCCAATGATATCGCGGCGGGAGGCGTATCCGGCCTGGCAACAGCCCTTGCCTATATCACTCCCATCCGTGTCAGCATCTGGACCCTGATGCTGAATATTCCGCTGCTGCTCGCCGCCTGGAAGCTTTTGGGGTCCAGACCCTTAGTGTTCACCCTGATTTCCACCGTGCTGCTTTCCGGATTTATAGAGCTCAGTGAGGCCATCCTTCCGCAGTACACAAATGATGCCCTGATTGCCTCATTCTTTGGCGGGGCGCTGAGCGGCCTTGGGGTAGGCATCCTGTTTCTCCGCGGCATCAGTACCGGAGGGACGGATCTTCTGGCACTCCTCATCAAAAAATGGTTCCCGAACGTTCCCACCGGTACGCTGCTTCTTTTTCTGGACATCACCGTAGTGGCAGTGGCCGTCTGTGTTTTCAAAGATATTGACGTAGCTCTGTATTCCACCATAACGATTATCGTGAATTCCCGTGTAATCGATGCCCTGACCGAAGGTGTTGACTATGCGAAGGTCATTTACACCATCACGGAAAACGGAAGCGAGGTGGTAAAGGTGCTGAACACCTGCACCGACCGTGGGACAACCGTCATTCCCGCCTTCGGCGGTTATACAGGTTCGGAAAAACAAATGGTCATCACCGTGACCCGCCGTCACGAACTGACTCAGACGATTCGTCTGATCCGGCAGACAGATCCCGGGGCGTTTGCCTTCGTGATGGACTCTACTGAAGTCCATGGTGAAGGCTTTAAGTCAGATGAAAACCTGTGAAACACCTTCGATGTTTCACGGGTTTTCTGTTTCACAAAGTATATTAATCTCCCAGGGACTTGATCAGCGAATACCGGAATACGACGGTGCCGTCCGGCTTTTCGGCGATAAAGGCGTTGTCCGTCTGATAGAGGATGAGGCCGTCCCGGATCTCAAAGCCGGACGGAAGACCCTCGGCTGCGACTGACAGATCCGCATTGAGGAGCCGGAAATCATCGTCCTCCCAGTCATCATAAGTAACAATGTACCATTCTCCGGTCAGCTGGTCCGCCGCTGCATAGACCGAGCAGCCGGCTTCATACATTTCGGAAAGATCTGTGGGAAGAATATAGCTCACATCCTTCTCTCCCTCCTCATAGCCGTACCGGATGGCCGAGAGACAGGGAAGCGGCGAGGTTCCTTCTACCGTATAGAAGGGATAGACGCTGTCCACGTTCTCCAGGAAGACACCTTCTTCCGTCTCCAGCTGATACACATAATATCCGGTTGCCTCCCCGTCCGTGAGAACGGCCTCTCCGTCGTCCGAAAGGCGGGCCGGCATCGTAATTACCGGAATCCGGTCAAAACCGGTGGTCACATACTCATCATCCTCAAAAAGGACTTTTCCGGCAAAATCACAGTAGCGCGTCGCGGTTCCGGAATTCTGCTCATACCGGTGGGCTTCAAACCCGTAACAGGTCGGATAAACGCCCGTAACATTGTCAAGATGCGCGATTTCTTTCCCGTCCGCATCATACACCGTGACTCTTCCTTCGGTAAGTCCCGTGGCGCCGCCGTTCTCTAAAATCTCAATCTCCTCATGAACAAACGGGATGACCGTCTCAAACTGTGTATTGACAAGACCCCATCTTGTGGTATTCTCCCACGCGGGTCCGTCACAGACCTTAAAGAGGCCAAAGGCATAGTCCGTAACCCCTGCGTAAGGGCCCGCGATGATTGTAAGCGTTTCGGGGTCGATCACATAGGTGCCGTCCGCAAGTTCCATCGTGTAATACTCTCCGAAGGAACGGAAATCCATCCACCGATACTCGTTGAGCTTTTCTCCCATCCCGGGGTTTGCCTTCAGGAGATCCTTCTCGGTAAAGAGAAGCGTCCCGTCAATTCCGAGATAGTCGAAGTGATCATAATCAAAATTCTCCGTACACCGGATGCCGTCCGGGAATACCTCAACTCCGGCATACTCTTTTTCAGAGATGAATTTTCCGTCCGCCGTCACCAGTTTCTTAGTGAAATATCCGTCGATCACATTGCCGGATTCATCCGTTTCCACACCTTCCTGCCTTTCCGACACGGCATATACCGGAATATACTCTTCTGTTCCGGTGCGGCTGTTGTAACGGGTAAGTACTTCCACAAACGGATACAGCGGAGCGCTGGCGATCCGTCCGTTCTCATCAAAGAAACCGTAGTAGTTTCCGGCCTGATAGGAGCTGCCGTCTTCATAATTTTCATAAAGCGGGATTCCGGCATAGGGGATCAGCATTCCGTAGTCGTCTCTTGCCGTCAGTTCCCCCGGTTCCTTTCCGTCGATCAGGGTAAAGAGATCCCCCGGGAGTTCCTCACGGGTGACGGTTCCCTCTCCCACATCCATGACGGACACGTAGCCCATGGAGGCCACCAGGTTCTGACCGCCGGCGGTACCGAGCCAGTCATAGATCACCCGGGCGCCTTCCGCGCGCAGTTTTTCCTCTTCCGTTCCCTCGGAAGGATCAGAGGGGATTACACAGTAATAGGCGTTCAGATGCGGGTACTCTCCCTTCCGGATCGTCTCTGCGGACGGTTCCACGCCATCGACGGAGAGGATCTTAAGCCCCTTTGCCATCTTCATATCATTGGCATAATAATAGACCGAATATCCGAGCGCATTGGCGCTGCCGTCATAATCTCTCACGCAGGTCATGAGATCTCCCATCGAGCCGGCCACCAGTTCGGTGGGCGGGGTCATCATCTCCGTATCCCCCATGATCAGCTTTTTGATGAGGGCCTGGCTTCCCGCACCTTCATTTCGCTGGAAGGGGATGATCTCGGCATCATTTCCTCCGACTTCCTTCCAGTTGGTGATTTTTCCGGTATAAATATCCCGGATCTCGTCCGTGGTCAGGTTCTCTACCGGGTTCTCCTCATTCACCACAAAAATCAGGGCGTCGGTTGCGATCTCCCGGAGATCGTACCGGAAACCGGCTGCTTCCATCTCCTCATAAACGGCGGCATTGGGTTCCCCGACTACCAGGATATCACACAGACCCGCGGAAAGATTCCGGAAGGACTGGGTGGTCCGGTTAAATGTGCAGAGATCAGCAACTTCCTCCATGGTTTCGGAAAGAAGTGTGGACGCGATGGCTTTGCCAAGAGGCACCGCCGCGGTGGATCCGTCCATCACCGGGAAGGTTGCCCGCCGGAACGGGAAGTTCGGCACGGTGATGTCGTACTCCTTTTCGGAAACCGCTTCGGTCGGGACTTCCGTTTCTGTCACAGGCTCTGTCACAGCTTCCGCTGCGGGGGCTGCGGTGATCTTTGTTTCTGCGGGAACCGTTTGTATTTCCGCCGGTCCCACTTTCTTGCAGCCGGTAAACAGAGAAGCGATAACAAGCAATGTCAGTGCAATTGACAGGATTTTTTTCTGTTTTCTCATCAGTCTCTCCTTCCTCTTCTGTTTCCGAATAAAATCACAAGCCTCAGTAACTGTAAAAGCCCGGACGCCGCAGCCGCCACATAGGTCAGCGCAGCCGCTTTCAGAACCTTCTGCGCCCCCGTATGTTCTTCTTCTGTCACAAGGCCAAGCTCCTCCACCTGGGAAAGAGCACGCCGGGATGCGTTAAATTCCACCGGCAGCGTCACCAGTTCGAGGCCGACTGCCAATGCAAACATCACAATTCCGATCTCGCAGAGCACCGTGCCCTGTCCGCCGATCATGAGCCCTGCCAGAATAAAATACCAGGATGCCTTTGAACCGACATTGGCCACCGGCACCAGCGCCGTCCGAAGCCGTAAGGGGGTGTATTCAAACGCGTCCTGCATGGCATGCCCGCACTCGTGTGCCGCAATAGCGAGTGCCGCAATGCTCGTTCCGTTAAAAATATCAATGGACAGGCAGACTCTTTTGGTCTGCGGATCATAATAGTCCGTCAGGCCTTTCGTGGGCAGGCACTCCACATCCACATCATAGATCCCGTTCGACACAAGAATCTTTCTGGCTGCCTGTGCGCCGGTAAGACCGGAAAGCGAACGGACCTCCTGATATTTCGCATAGGCGGTCTTCACTTTTGCCTGGGCGATCAGCGTGATGAGAAGGCCGATCACAACAAGCAGATAGGTTGCATCCATTCCGTAATAACCGTAATACAAAAAATCACCTCCGATAGTTTTTTCAATGTTGATATCAGTAAATCTCTATGATGATCATACGCGCCTCTTCGCCTCTTTTCCATTGTAAAAAGAGAAAAAAGAGGGAACATAACCCGCTGTTTTCGCAAAATACACTTGATTGAACCCGCAATCTGTGGTATAAAGATAGCTACGCGGGATTAGTACATCGGTAATATAAAAGCTTCCCAAGCTTTGGAGGCGGGTTCGACTCCCGTATCCCGCTCGCGTATGGTGGCTCAACAGAGCCACTTTTTTATTGACTGAAGATCTCTTTGCATTTCTCAGCCGTGAAACGGATGAAATCCCCGGCCGTTCCCGAAAGATACCGGTCACGGTTATAGCCGATGGCAATAGTATCCGCATCATCCGCATCATAAAAGTCAAAAATCGCGATTTTGGAACGGACATAGCTCCCCTCACCGACCGTCGTATAGCGGCTTCCGAGATAGATTTCCGGACAGACAGTGCATCCCATGCCTTCGGCGCAGAGAGCACAGGCAGTCTGGATATTGCCCGTTTCCACGGTCACCGGCGGATCGATTCCTTTCAGATAGAACTCTCTCTCCACAAGGGAGCGGATCCGGTCTCCCTTCTGAAGCATGACAAAAGGAAGCTCGCCGAATACCGAGATATCCGCGTTTTCCCGGTACTCCGTGAAAATACGCTCCGCTTCCCGGTCTCCGAACTTTTCCCGCGCGAGTTCCCGAGGCACCAGGAGATACATCCGTTCCTTCATCAGCGGAACCGTCTCGCAGGTTTCCAGCATAAAAGGTGCATAGCCGATGATCACGTCGACCAGCCCGTGCTCCAGATGATCCTCCAGCTCGAGAGAACTGCCTTCCAGTACCGTCAGCTCCACAAAAGGATGCGCTTTCTGAAACTCCGGAAGAATAAACGGCAGAAGCGCCTGGCCTCTCGTGTGGGCGATGCCGATCCTGAGCTCACCGCGCTGATTCCGGTTGATGTCATTGATTGCCACCAGCGCCTGATGTTTAATATCCAGGATCTGCTCTGCGCTTTTTCTGAGCTGCTTTCCGCTGTAGGTAAGCTGCAGCCCGTGGCTCCGGTCAAAAAGCTGGCAGGAAAGTTCCTGCTCCAGCTTGATAATGTGGCTGGAAAGGGCCTGCTGGGAAATGTGCAGCTGCCCCGCCGCTTTCGTCATATTGAGTTCTCTTGCCGTGACAAGAAAATATTCCAGGTTCTGAAAGTTCATATCCTGTTCCTCCGTACAGCTTATTGTACCACAAAACAAAAGGATCAACAACTGAAATGTTGTGCATCTGTGAATCATCACAAATCATCACAAATTTCAAAATTCATCACAAATCATCACAAAGCCTGAAGCAGCGTCAATCAATATAACGTTTATGCTATATATTATACAATTCAATTAGTAATTGAATTATAGTATTAAAATGGGTACAATAATGCCGCAATCTGTAAAATACATGTTAATGCGGAGGGAAACATGGCAAGAATAGAGTATAGAAATGAAGAAGATTCCATCGGTGGCAAGAAGGTGCCTGCGGAAGCGTATTACGGAGTTCAGTCGCTGCGAGCGGCCGAGAATTTCGCTATTACAGGCGAGAGCCTCAATAAACATATGATCATCTCTTTAGCCGAGATCAAAAAAGCCTGTGCAATCGTCAACCACAGCGTAGGCCTTCTCGACAACAAAAAAACAAGAGCCATTGAAAAGGCCTGTGATGAGATCATCAAGGGAAAGCTTCACGAGGAATTCATCGTGGATCCCATTCAGGGAAGCGCCGGTACCTCGATGAATATGAATGCCAATGAAGTGATTGCAAACCGGGCCATCGAGCTTCTTGGAGGCGAAAAGGGAGATTATTCCATCGTCCACCCGAACGATCATGTGAACTACGGCCAGTCCACCAATGATGTGATTCCTTCCGCCGGCAAGATGACGATCTTAAAGCTCTGGTCTTCCTGTGAAAAGACGCTCTGGCAGCTGTACGATGCCTTCCTGGAAAAAGAAGAGGAGTTTGACGGCGTGATCAAAATGGGACGTACTCAGATGCAGGACGCTGTTCCCGTGCGTCTGGGGCAGGAGTTCCACGCCTATGCCGTTGCCACAAAGAGAGGCATCGAGCGGGTGAACAATGTGATCGGCGAGATGCGGGAACTCAACATGGGCGGAACCGCTATCGGTACCGGACTGAATGCCGATAAGACCTATTATCAGAACATCGTTCCCGAGATTGCAAAAGTCTCCGGGCTGGAACTTATCCAGGCGGAGGATCTGATCGACGGAACCATGCATCTTGATTCCTTTGCCGCGGTATCCGCGGCACTGAAATCCCTGGCGGTAGCTCTGTCAAAGATCTGCAACGACCTTCGCCTGATGTCCTCCGGGCCCCGGTGCGGTTTCGGTGAGATCAATCTTCCTGCCAAGCAGAACGGTTCCTCCATTATGCCCGGAAAGGTCAACCCCGTGATTCCGGAGGTTTTAAACCAGGTATGCTTCAACATCATCGGAAACGATGTGACCGTGGCCCTGGCCGCAGAGGCCGGGCAGCTGGAACTCAATGCCTTTGAGCCGATCATTTATTACAACCTTTTCCAGTCCATCGAAACCCTTGACCATGCCGTAGATACCTTTACCGTGAACTGCGTGCGCGGCATCACTGTGAACGAAAAGCACTGCGCCGATCTGGTGGACAATTCCGTCGGTGTGGTTACGGCCATCTGTCCGCATGTCGGCTACAAGAAAGCAGCTTCCGTTGCGAAGAAGGCAATCAAGAAGGGAACTTCCGTCCGGAAACTGATCATCGATGAGGGAATGCTTACAAAACAGGAACTCGACAAGATCCTCGATCCCATGGGCATGACCACCCCCGGCATCGCCGCCGAAGAGCTCCTCATCCGGAAGGGAAAGAAGCCGGCGAAGAAAGTGACCGCAAAAAAATCATCTGACGGGAAAACCACGAATAATCGGTAATACTTCCATAACAAAAGGGGCTGTTGCACTAAAAAATTTCAGTATTGCGACAGCCCCTTTTATTTCTTATTTTCATCGGAAGATTTCGTCGGAATCCAGGACGACTGTGAACGGGCCGTCATTTAAGAGGTCCACTTTCATGTCCGCGCCGAACTTTCCCCGTTCGACCTTCGGCAGATACTTTCTGCATTCTTCAATGATGTGCTCATAAAGCGGTTCCGCCATTTCCGGCCGCCCGGCGGCCAGAAAGCTCGGCCGGTTTCCGTGATGACAGTCGGCATAAAGCGTAAACTGGGAGATCAGAAGCAGTTCCCCGCCGACGGTATTGATGTCCAGATTCGTTTTCCCGTTTTCATCGTCAAAGATCCGGAGGCCGCAGAGCTTTTTTACCATTTTGTCTGCCAGTTCTTTCGTATCATCCTCACGGATTCCGCAAAGCACCAGAAACCCTTTTCCGATCTTTCCGATCACCTCTCCGTCAACGGCAACCGACGCTCTCTGAACTCTCTGAATTACAAATCTCATACTTCAAACCATTCATTATATTCCGGAAGGATGAACTCCACTTCCGGGGTGACTTTATGAATCTCCTCTGCCAGAGAAAGAAGCGCCGGGCGATATTCCGCATATGGCTTGGAAAGATCCATGTGATGCGGGATCACCACTTTGCAGCCGGCCGCTTTCACAAACTCGCAGTATCCGGGAATATCCTGAAGCTGTCTTGTAGACTGAATGATCGCGACATCGGGCTTAAGGGCTTTGACGATGTTCTTCTGTACCGCTGTAAACTCGTTGCCCCATACAAGAACCTTCGTACCGTCCGGGAACGTAAAGAAGAAATTGCGGTATTCGAGGGTTCCGAGGATCTGCATGTCGCCCATGGCCTTATCGACAAAAGGTTTTCTGCGAAGCTGGGACTCAAGCTCCGAATACTTCTTCTCAAAGTCCACATGACGGCCGAAAAGCGCCTTGACCTTTACCCAGTCAAAATCCAGTTCAAGGCCCGCATCCATCGGATACACATGCTGCGGGATCAGATTTCCCCATTCCACTAAGGGAAGCGCGGAAAGAGAGCCGCAGAGAAGCGGCGCCTTCGGGAACTTATCCATCAGCACCGGAATATCCGTGATATGATCCCAGTGCACATGACTCAGCGTGAAGAGGTCACACTGCTCCACGTCTTCGAAGGTGCAGGGGCTGTTCCCGGAGAGGGTAATAAACGGATCAGTCACAATGTGATGTCCGTCCTTTTCGATTTCAAAACTGGCTACCGTAAACCACTTAAGTTTCAGTCCGTATTTTCCCATTATTTATATTTCCTCCTGTCTTTATGTGCTTTGGTAATCAGAACATTCATCAGAACCGTAACGGCGATGAGTACGATTCCGTAGAATACCATGATAGGCCGGTAGGTGCCGAACCGGTCAAAATAGGCGTTGGTGAGAAGCATACCCGCGCAGGAACCAAGCTGTACCATGCCGACAACAATTCCCATGATCCTCGCATACGGTGTCACACCGAACATGTCCATGGCCAGAAGCGGCATGACGATGGTTTCAAGAGGAAGTCCGAATGCCGCCACCAGGGAGTACACATAGGCGCCTGTATTTCCCGTTACGCCGGCCATGACGAAGATGGAGATACATGCAAACGCCGAGCAGAAGAGCACAACGGTCCGGAGACCAGCTTTATCAAAAAGAAATCCTGTTCCTGTTTTGGCTGCAAACAGCAGAAGACTGTAAATACTGGAAACATTGGCAATGACCACCGGATCAACGCCTACATCCCTAAAATGCGCGCTGGAGCATGAAGAATAGGACTGAATGATCACTCCGTACAGGAAACAGCAGAGAAGTGTCAGCAGATAGTATGGCTTCTTTTTGACCATGTCATAGGCATAGCCGAGCCAGTGTTCTCCTTTCGCGGTTTTCAGTTCCTTTTCCTTTCCCATCGGCTCGAGATTCATCTCGGCAGGATCATTCCGCAAAAAAAGGATGACGATAATGCCAGTTATGAGGACGATGATGGCGGAAGTCCGATAGGCATTTCTCCAACCGTCCGATGCGCTTTCAATAATGGGGGAAAGTACCTGGGAAGCCAGCGAAGCACCGAGCCCGTTGGCGGCGAGAATAATTCCCATGATGGTTCCCTTGGAATTTGTGAACCATTTTTCAACGAAATATCCTACGATTGTTGTGGTGGAAAACGCGAGGCCCAGGCCCAGAAAACAGCCGCCGATACAGAACACGAGAGCCGTTGAGGAAACAGAGAAGATGTACTGGGAAATCGCCAGGAAGAGAAAACCTGCAATCACCATTTTTCTGGCTCCTACCCTGGCTACGATACGGCCGAAGAAAATATTCAGTACCGCTACCACGATATACCTGCAGCAGTCATTCAGGGAAAAAATACTTCTCGGAAGACCGGTGTCTTTGGTTACCGGAGCCAGATACAGGCTTTTTACCGAACTGCAGAAACCGAGAGTGACAAATACCATGACAAAACATGCTGCAAATACGATCCAACCGTAATGCAGCTTTTTCTTTTCAGTTCTCATTTTACATAACCTCTTTCAAACCTCCATATTATACACCCAAACAGTAAATAATGTGTATTATTTTTGGCCAAAAAAAGAAGCGTCCTTTCGGACGCCTCTTTTATTAGCTTTTAAGAATTACTTCTTAACCTTTGAATCATAGTCATATACATAAGCTGAAAGGTCGATGTCGCCATCTGCCTTAAGCTCCTGATATGCTGCGTTGTAACGGTCTGCGCAATCCTGAGCTACTTCCTCGAATGTCATGTTAGGATCATGGCACCAGTTCTGGAAGCAAACGTTTGACTTCTCACCCTCAAGCGGAAGAAGGCTGTCGGGGAAGAGGTTCATAGAGGTGTAGTTGGTGATGTCGCCGAAGAGTGCCCACTGCGGACCAAGGTCAGCATTCGGGGTAGCGTTAGCGATAACGTCAGCCTTGTAGGGGATCATTCCGCCTGACTCATAGATCTTACCATTGAGGTAATCAGAGTTAAGGAAGATGAATGCGTCTACGATAGCTGCCTGCTTAACTTCGTCAGCTTCGTCATAAGCAACCTGGTCGATAGAGCAACCGGTTCTGTCAAGGTAAACGCCCTTGAAGGGAGCCTCACCCTCTTCGATGGTGGGCATATCGATTACTGTCCAGTTGCAAACTGCCGGGAACTGTGAGGTGTAAACAGCATAGTCATAAGACGGAGCGGGGAACATACCAACACGGCCTGCTGCGAATTCAGCACGGATCGGGTCGATAGCAAGGTCGTCCATACCAAGGGTCCAGCCGTTCTCGAACATTGTCTTAACAGCTTCTGCGGGAACCTTATACTGCATCCAGTTGTAGGTCTCGTTGTTGGGATCCCACCAGCCCTTACCAGTAGAGCTCATGGATGACTTGAAGGTAAGACGTGACCAGAGTGAACCCCATGTGGTTGCGCCGTAACCGAAAGCATCGGTTCCGTCGGGAGCTGCACCCTTACCGTTCTCGGTGATAACCTTAGCGCACTCAACTACGTCTGCCCAGGTCTTGGGAAGCTCGAGGCCGTTAGCTTCGAAGAGGTCTGTGTTAACAGCCATCTTAAGCGGAACTACTTCGAGGGGAAGAGCGTGAAGGTGATCAGCCTGAATGTTGATACCGGGCTGAATGTAGGGCTCATAAGAAGCAATGAGATCCTGGAGTTCGGGATCGTCGATCTCACGAAGGTCAACTACCCAACCTTTTTCGATCCAGTCCTGATGAGAGGTATTTACGTCGATAAGATCGTAGTGTGTACCTGCCTCAAGAAGAGCCTGAAGGTCTGTTGAGTAAGTGTTGATGTTGGAGATAAGGTTAAGGTAAACACCCTTATCTTTTCCTTCGCCCTGGTTCCACTTATCGATCTCTTCCTGAAGAGTGATAAGGTAAGCACCTACTGAGCAGTAGTAAACTACTTCAGTGATTTCTGCGGGTGCTTCTTCCTCGGCGGGAGCTGCTTCAGTAGCTGCCTCTGTTGCGGGAGCTGCTGTTGTGGCTGCTTCGGTAGCTGCGGGAGCTGCTTCGGTAGCTGCGGGAGGTGCTTCGGTAGCTGCGGGAGCTGATGATCCGCAAGCTGCAAGGCTGAGAACCATAGCTGCTGCGAGAAGCATAGCAAGTAACTTCTTCATTTTGTTTCCTCCTGAAAAAATATAGTTAGGACACAACGTCCACAACTTATGCGTTAGTATACTATTTTCATCTTTCAGAGTCAATAATTATGAACAGAATTTGAACAAATTGTAACAGCATACAAATATTCTGGCAGAATATTGTGTATTTTGCACAACAATCAGTTGATTTCTGCAAGCATTTCCCGGACGACCTCCATGCAGTCCCCCACAATCTTATAATCGGCGGCCGCAAAAATGGGCGCGTCCGGATCATTGTTCACGGCAATGACTTTCTTCGCATTGGCAATGCCGGCCAGATGCTGGATGGCACCGGAGATTCCGAGGCAGATGAGGAGGTCGGGAGCCACCGTGCATCCGGTCTGTCCCACCTGATGCGGGTACTCACAGAGACCGGTATCCACCAGAGGCCTTGAACATCCGTAGGCGGCACCGAGCTTTTCGCAGAGCTCTTTCACCAGTTTCAGATTCTTCTTGGAGCCCACGCCTCTGCCGCAGTCAATGATGATCTTCGCATCTTTAATACTCTCGGTTTTTTCGGCTTTCAGCATGGAAACCAGCTCAATGCCCTGAATCTCTCTGGCGCCCGTTCCGGAAACGATCACTTCCCCTTTACGGGAAGGATCCGGCTCCATGGCTTTCATGATGCCGGGACGTACGGTCGCCATCTGGGGACGGTGCTTCGGACACACGATAGTGGCCATCAGGTTTCCGCCGAAGGCAGGCCTTGTCTGCTGTAAAAGTCCCGACTCTTTATCAAATTCGAGCACGGTGCAGTCCGCAGTCAGACCGGTACGGAGCGTCGCCGCCACTCTCGGGGCCAGGGACCGCCCGAACATAGTGGCACCGAACAGAAGGATTTCAGGCTTTCTTTCCTCCACGGTCTTGCAGATGGCCTCTGCATAGCACTCCTCCAGAAGGAAGGCATCCGTTGCCGCCGGGATTGCAATCACGCAGTCTGCACCATAGGGGATCAGTTCCTTTCCGAGTTCGGAAAGCGCCTCTTTGGAAGCAGATTCCACAAACAGTGCCGTAAGCTCTGTTCCGATCGCATCCGCCAGTTCTCTGCCCTTCCCTAAAAGCTCATAGGAAACCGGAAGGAACTGTCCTTCCATCGTCTCGCAGAAAACCCATACCCCGTGATAATCCGTAAGGGCGGCTGCGCCCACTTCCATACGGATGGCGCCGAATTTACAGCTCGAGAGACACACGGAGCACATGGTGCAGAGGGACGGATCCACTTTGGCAAGTTTACCGAGTTTATTTTTGGCTTCGGGATCCGGATTCACAGAGATGGCACCGGCAGTACAGGCGGCTGCGCATTTTCCGCAGCCGAGGCACTTTTCTTTGTCTATGACGATCTTTGACATCAGCGCACCTCCTTGATCATGCTGAGAATGAATGCGGCTTTCTCGCCGGTCGCTCCCGGTATTTCCACGGCTTCCGTCTTTCCTTCCGGAGTAAAGGTTCTTACCACGGTGGTCGGAGATCCGGCAAATCCGGTGCGTTCGGTATCCGCTTCGGCATCTTTGGCATTGAGCACGGTAAACGGAGCATCAAGGCTCTTCCGCACGCCTTTGATCGAAGGAAGGCCGGGCTGGACAATATCTTTCACAACCGTGAGCACGGCGGGGAAAGAAACCTGCTCCACGAAAGACCCGGTTTCCGTCACCTTTTCCACGGTAACGGATTCTTCGTTGATTGCGAGCACGGCCTTTACATCCGTCACATGATGGATGCCGAGCGTGGCTGCCAGTTCCGGTCCGATCTGAGCGGTATCACCGTCCACGGCCATTTTTCCGCAGATGATCAGATCGGGCATCCCGGCTTTTTTAATTCCAATGGAAAGCGCATAAGAGGTCGCCAGGGTATCCGAGCCTGCGAAAGCGCGGTCAGAAATGAGCACGGCATCATCGGCTCCGCGGCTTACACACTCCCTGAGAAGCCGCTCTGTGGCGGGAATTCCCATGGAAATCGCTGTCACGGTTCCGCCGGTCTTTTCACGGAGCTCTTTCGCCAGTTCCACGGCATAAAGATCAAAAGGATTGATGACGGACTGCCGGCCGTCACGGATGATGGCATGGGTCTCGGGATCGAGCCGGACCTCATTGGTGGAGGGCACCTGTTTGATACATACAGTATATTTCATCAGTCTTCTCCTCCTTCAATGGGTGTAAAGAGATTTCCGGTTCCGAGAAGCCCCTTCGGGTCAAATTTCTGCTTTAAGAGCGCCATCTCATGAATGTGCTCCGGTCCGTACATTACCTTGAGGAAATCCGCTTTCAGTTTTCCGACGCCGTGCTCTGCAGAAACGGCGCCGCCCATTTCCGTCACGCGCTTTGCCCACTTTTTGAAGAGTTCCTTACCTGCCTTATACTCCTCGCCGTTTCTGGGAAGGATATTGACATGCAGATGGTTGTTTCCGATGTGGCCGAACTTGACATAGTCAAATCCGCCCTCTCCGAGGTCTTTTTCATACATTTCAATCACTTCGGAAAGATAGATATCGGGCACCGACATGTCGGAGCCGAGCTTTGTGATGATCGGATCGATCTTCTTTCTCTTGTCGATCGTCATGTTCACACTTTCGGGTGTCGCATGACGGAAGAAATACAGGATATCCCGCTCGGAGGCATTTCTGGCCACCCAGGTGTTCTCCTCACTGCCGCCGCAGCGTCCCATCGCTTCACCAATGGCAAAGAGTCCTTCAGTCGCCTCTGCTTCCGTTTCACAGTGCACTTCCGTATACACGGCGCATCCGTATTCTTTATTAATGAAAGGAAGCTGGGCAAACGCCGTGCTTTCCTCTTTCTGTTTGCGTAAAAGGTTCAGGGCTTTTCCGTCAAAATACTCCAGCGAGGAAAGATTCCGGATCTCTTCTCTCACCGTCTGCACGAATTTCACCGCCTGAGATTCCTCTGCGAAGAAGCAGGTCACTCCCCAGATAGTCGCCGGCATGGGAAGAAGCTCCAGTTCGATGGAAGTGATGACACCGAGCGTTCCGTCCGAACCGATGAAAAGATCGATGGCGTCCATATCATCCGCAATGAAGTAACCGGAAGCGTTCTTGGTCTTCGGAAGCGTGTAGGTGGGAAGATCCACGGAAATCAGCCGGCCGCCCTCGGTCGTAAGCGTAAGTTTCCGTCCTTCGGCAAATACGCGGCCTCTTTCCAGGGCGATAACATCCCCGTCACAGAGTACGACACGGATGGCATTCACCCGGCCTCTCGTCGGTCCGTAGAGATAACTTCTCGCGCCGGAGGCATTGCAGCTCACCATACCGCCTAAGGTGGCGGAGGATTCGGTCGGATCCGGTGTCAGAAGCTGCTCCGGAGCCGCGGAAAACCCGATAAATGCCTTCTTTGATTCCTCCGACCAGCCGGTCTGGTTGAACTTTCTGGATTCGATAAATTTTTTTACCTGAGAAAGGATGGCACCGGGTTCTACGGTAATGTAGAATTTTCCGTCCGTGCCCTTTCTGAGCGCGGTCACATGATCCATCTTGGAAAGATTCAGGATGTGCCCGCCGTGCGGAACCGCTGCCGCGGCAAGGCCGGTCCTGGCTCCCTGAACGGTGATCCGGTGGCCCTTTTCGTATTCTTCTCTGACAATGGCGCGGACTTCGTCCTCACTTACCGGAAACGAGATGCTTTCCGCCTCACCGACGGAACGTGACTCGTCCTTTAAGTACTCGGCGTAGTCGGTACTCATTGCATGAATTAAATTTTCTGTCATGAATATTCTCCGTTCCAGGCCGGAGGTGCAGGATCTTCTGATGCGAATAATAGCGGGAGGATACGAGTTTCAAATGTTTCTGCAAGCCCGATTATGCGCGGGATGACCCCCGCGCATGCTTATGAGGGCGCGGCAGAAACATATTGAAACCGTATCCGGGAGCGTGATGAGCAGCAGAAGATCCTGCGCCGTAGGCCGTTAACCTTTATATTATCCCTTGATCATGTGCAGACCATCAAGGATGATCTCACGGTGCCAGTCGGGGTGCTTGCCCCATACGGTCATGATGCAGTCGCAGAGATCCTCAAGATCCTTATCTCCGGTTCTCATGCCGATTTCCTTAAGCGTTGCGGGCTGTCCGATGGAATCAAGGAACCGGCAGAGGTTTTTGGTCTCGAACTCGGATCTTCCGTAAACGGCATTGTTGGCACGGAGGCCGAGACCGACGATCTCGCCGTGCAAAAATCCCCAGCACTCTTCGGTATACATTTTTCTTGCCGCATAGTAAAGGCCGTGGGAGAAGGAACATCCCTTTGCGCCTTCCGCCCTGGCAGCACCAAGGAGGGCGTTCTTGTTGGCGTAGTTGGCAGCCGCCGCAATCGCGGTGGTCGCTACGACGGCAAAGGTGCAGTCCTCAAACTCCTGTGTCACTTCATGGGCGATACAGTCACGGTAGGCCTTTTCTCCCTTGTTCATGCAGATGTCATTCGTTGCCTGTGCCATTACCTTGGAGGTATACATATCGGCAGGCATGGTGTTGACATTCTTGGTCTCCAGCATGAATCCGGTCTCGATATATTTTGCCAGGCAGTCTGCCATACCGGAAGCGAAGTTCTTTACCGGCTCTTCGGCAAGAAGCTTGGTGTCAAGGATCACGCAGTTGTTCTCCTCTTCATACCAGATTCTGTCCAGAGGCTTATGTTCGGGCGTATACATGACGCTCATCGCGCTCCAGCAGTTAAAGGTACCGAGAGAGGAAGGAAGGCACACAAGCGGAGTGCCGGAAGTATGTGCCACGGCCTTTGCCATG
>JAZUHZ010000234.1:0-8853 GCA_045642005.1 Candidatus Avilachnospira sp. | reverse complement strand
GGCATCAAGAACATCCGTACCAAGTCACTCGCATCCAGAAACAAAGTTAACTGCGGTCTTGCAACCATCGAAGGATTAAAGGCAATGAAGACTCCTGAGAAGTGCGCAGAACTCCGTTCAAAGTCCGTAGCAGAAATTCTTAAGTAATAGGGAGGATCGAGTAATGCCAGAAAAGTTAAAGGTTACCCTTACAAAGTCAACGATCGCTCAGGTTCCGAAGAACAAGAAGACTGTTGCAGCACTTGGTCTTAAGAAGATCGGCCAGACCCGTGAATATCCTGACAACGCAGCCGTAAGAGGCATGCTCAATCAGGTAAAGCACATGGTGAAGGTTGAAGAGATCTAATCCGGGAGGTACAGAATGGAATTATCAAACTTAAAACCGGCAGAAGGTTCAAAGCACGCTAAGAACTTCCGTAAGGGCCGTGGACACGGTTCAGGAAACGGAAAGACAGCCGGATACGGACATAAGGGCCAGAAGGCCAGAAGCGGCGCTCCGAGACCTGGTTTCGAAGGCGGCCAGATGCCTCTTTACAGAAGACTCCCGAAGAGAGGCTTCCTCTGCAGAAACAGAGTTGAGTATGTCGGCATCAACGTAAGCACCCTTGAAGAGAGATTTGAGAACGGTGCAGTTGTGGATATCGATGCTCTTTACGAAGCAGGCATCATCAAAAAAGAACTCGGTGGAGTTAAGATCTTAGGAAATGGAGAGCTTACAAAGTCTCTTACTGTTAAGGCAGACAAATTCACAGAGACTGCCCGGCAGAAGATTGAAAGCTGCGGCGGAACCTGCGAGGAGATCTGAGTATGTGGAAATCCATAGTAAATGCATTTAAAGTCGAGGAAGTCAGAAAGAAGATCTTCTATACACTTCTGATGCTGGTGATCATCCGGTTCGGATCAGTTCTCCCCATTCCGGGCGTGAACTCCTCCTATCTGGCGTCACTCCTTCAGTCAGTATCCGATACTGACGCATTCGGTTGGTTCAATGCAATGACAGGAGGATCCTTTACGGATCTCTCCATCTTTGCATTAAGCATCACCCCCTACATCACATCCTCCATTATCATGGAGCTTCTTACCATCGCCATCCCGGCTCTTGAGGAGATCAAGAAAGACGGAGATGACGGACGGAAGAAAATCGCTGAATACACCAGATATGTCACAGTTGCTCTTGCCCTGATCGAGTCTACCGCTATGGCAGTAGGATTCGGCGGCAGCGGACTTCTGTACAACTACAACTTCTGGAGCGTGCTTGTCTGCATTGTCTCCATGACCGCCGGTTCAGCACTTCTGATGTGGTTCGGTGAGTGCATTACAGAAAAGGGAGTCGGAAACGGTATCTCAATCGTACTGCTTTTCAACATCCTTTCCTCCCTTCCGGATGACCTTACCAGTCTTTTCACCTCGTTCATCAGAGGAAAGAACGTGGCAGTTGCCGTTGTTTATGCGATCATCATCATCGCTGTGATCATCGGCATGACCATGTTCACCGTTCTTCTTGAGAAGGCCGTGAGAAACATTCCGGTACAGTATTCCAGAAAGATGCAGGGCCGTCACATGGTAGGCGGAAGTTCCTCCGTGATCCCGTTAAAGGTTAATACCGCAGGCGTGATCCCCGTCATCTTCGCAAGCTCCCTGATGTCAATTCCGACCATCATCGGACAGTTCACCAAGGTAGACTACTCCACCTTCTGGGGCAAGATCGTTTACCTCTGCAACTCGGGAACCTGGTGCAGAACCGCGGTTCCGTGGGCCAACATCGGACTTGTGATCTATCTGGTACTCATCTTCGCGTTTGCCTACTTCTACACAGGGATTACCTTTAATCCCCTGGAGATCGCAAACAACATGAAGAAAAACGGCGGGTTCATCCCGGGTATCCGTCCCGGTCGTCCCACCAGTGATTACATCAATCACATCCTCAAGTACATCATTTTCATCGGCGCCTGCGGTCTTGCCATCGTATGCATCATTCCGATCATCTGTTCAGGACTGTTCGGTGTCGGACGCCTTTCATTCATGGGCACCTCACTCATCATTATTGTCGGAGTTATCCTTGAGACAATGAAGCAGATCGAGTCTCTGATGCTTGTGAGAAATTACAAAGGTTTCCTTAACGATTAATGAGGCAAGCTTCTGCCCGGAATCACTTTCGGGCAGAAGTTTTTATCCCTGGAGGGTAATATGCGAGTTGTAATGTTAGGAGCTCCCGGCGCGGGAAAAGGTACACAGTCCAACTATTTCGCAGAGCGGTTCAGCATTCCCCATATTTCTTCCGGAACCCTGTTCCGTAAGAATATCAAGGAAGAGACCGACCTCGGAAAGAAAGTCAAAGAGATCATCTCCAAAGGTGAGCTCGTATCCGACCAGATCGTTATCGAGATGGTGATGGAGAGAATCCTGCAGCGGGACTGCCAGAGAGGATACATCCTCGACGGTTTCCCGAGAACCTATGCACAGGCCAAGGCTCTCCGCCATTCCCTTCTGAAGTTTGGCGAAGAAATCGACTATGCCGTAAGCCTCACGGTACCGGACGAAGTGATCCGCGAGCGAATGAAGACAAGAATTGTCTGCCCCGTCTGTGATGCCCAGTACAACACCAAGACCAATCCTCCGATCATCACGGGAATCTGTGACAAATGCGGAGCGCCCCTTTCGGGACGTGCGGACGATGATGACGAGACCGTTTCCAAGCGACTCGAGATCTATCATTCCGAAACCGAGCCGATCCGGGACTATTACAAGAGAAAAGGAATTCTCATTGAGATAGACGGTACGCTGCATCCGTATGATGTCTATAAGGAAATTGTTAAAGCGTTAGTACATTATGGTAACAATTAAAACTGAGCGTGAAATCGAACTCATGCGTGAGGCCGGACAGATCCTCGCAAAAGTTCACAAAGAACTCGAAGGATTCGTAAAGCCGGGACTCGCCACGCTGGACATTGACACAAAATGTGAAGAACTGATCCGCAGCATGGGAGCCGTGCCATCCTTTAAGGGATATGCCGGATTCCCCGCCAGCGCCTGCGTATCCGTGAATGACGAAGTGGTTCACGGGATCCCGGACAAAGGACGCATCCTCGAAGAAGGCGACATCGTCTCCATTGATACCGGCGTCATCTGGAAGGGCTGGCAGTCCGATGCGGCAAGAACTCACGCGGTGGGAGATATCGATCCGGAAATAAAAGAACTCATCGAACACACCAGAGAGAGTTTCTTCGCCGGGATCAAAAAGGCCACCGACGGAGGAAGAGTCAATGACATCGGCCGGGCCGTCGAGGACTACATCTCGCAGTTCGGATACGGCATCGTCGAAGATCTCGTGGGACACGGCATCGGCCGGGAAATGCACGAGGATCCGGAAGTTCCCAATTTCACCTGCCGTTCCCGCGGCATGAAGCTCAGGAAGAATATGACCATTGCAGTGGAGCCCATGATCAATCTGGGAACCTGGGAGGTCATGGAGCAGGAGAACGGATGGACCTTCGTGACCTGTGATCACAGCCCTTCAGCCCACTACGAAAACACCATTCTCATTACGGAGGGCGAGCCCGAAGTGCTTTCCCTTCTTCCGGAAGAGAAAAAACTGTATAAGGTAAGATAAGTCTTGGAAAGAGGTTTATGTCTAAAGCGGATGTAATTGAACTTGAGGGAACGGTAGTAGAAAAGCTCCCGAATGCAATGTTCCAGGTGGAGCTCGAAAACGGCCACCAGGTACTTGCGCATATCTCCGGCAAACTCCGGATGAACTACATCAGGATCCTTCCCGGAGATAAAGTAACTCTTGAGATGAGCCCCTACGATTTAAGTAAGGCAAGAATCATCTGGAGAGACAAATAATGCTTGCAATTGCAGGCGTTATATGATATATTAACTATTCGGCAGCTCATAAGAACCCGATGGGGTTTTTGTGCCCCTTTTGCTGTTTTAAAGCTGCCGGCAAAGGAGGAGATTGAAATGAAAGTAAGATCTTCAGTGAAACCTATATGCGAAAAGTGTAAGGTGATCAAGAGAAAGGGCATCGTAAGAGTAATCTGCGAGAACCCGAAGCACAAACAGAGACAAGGTTGATTAAGTAAGGAGGAAAAACATGGCTCGTATTGCTGGCGTTGACCTTCCCAGAGAGAAGCGCGTAGAGATCGGTCTTACCTATATCTATGGTATCGGCGTATCTTCAAGTAAGCGTATCCTTGCGGAAGCAAAAGTTAACCCTGACACACGTTGCAAGGACCTTACCGATGACGAAGTTAAGGCTATTGCAGAAGTAATCGCTGAGACTCAGATGGTAGAAGGTGACCTCAGAAGAGAGACCGCTATGGACATCAAGAGACTTCAGGAGATCGGCTGCTATCGCGGAATCCGTCACAGAAAAGGACTTCCCTGCCGTGGACAGAAGACAAAGACCAATGCAAGAACATGCAAGGGTCCGAGAAAGACTGTAGCAAACAAGAAGAAATAATGGTCAGTGATTTGCATGCTTTAAGCACAGGAAAAATCACTTCAAAAAGAAAGTAGGTTAGTTTAATTATGGCAAAGAAAGTGTCAGGCGCGAAGAAGGTTACCAAGAAGCGCGTCAAGAAAAACGTTGAACACGGACAGGCACATATCCAGGCTTCTTTCAACAATACGATCGTAACGCTGACAGATGCTGAAGGAAACGCCATCTCATGGGCAAGTGCCGGCGGTCTGGGATTTAGAGGTTCAAGAAAATCTACTCCATACGCAGCTCAGATGGCTGCAGAAACTGCTGTTAAGGCAGCTTTAGTGCATGGATTAAAGTCAGTAGATGTAATGGTAAAGGGACCCGGTTCAGGACGTGAAGCAGCTATCCGTGCCCTTGGAGCATCAGGACTTGCAGTTACCAGCATTAAGGATGTTACACCCGTTCCGCATAACGGATGCCGCCCGCCCAAGCGTAGAAGAGTCTGATAGTGGAGGTTAGATAAAATGGCAGTAGACAGAGTTCCTGTTCTTAAAAGATGCAGATCACTCGATCTGGATCCCGTGTTTTTAGGAATAGATAAGAAATCCAACAGAAAAGCTCAGCATCAGCAGAGAAAGCTTTCAGAGTACGGCACACAGCTTCGTGAGAAGCAGAAAGCAAAATTCATCTATGGCGTACTCGAGAAGCCCTTCCGCAACTACTATGCAAAGGCTGAGCGTATGGACGGCATGACCGGTGAAAACCTGATGGTGATGCTGGAGACAAGACTCGATAACGTTCTTTTCCGTCTCGGCTGGGCTCGTACCCGTCGTGAGGCAAGACAGATCATCGACCACAAGCACGTTAAGATTAACGGCAAGGGCGTAAACGTTCCTTCCTACCTTGTAAAGGCCGGCGACGTGATCGAGATCAAAGAGAAGCAGAAAGCTTCCCAGAGATATAAGGACGTTCTTGAGGTAACCGCAGGCAGAAGCGTTCCCGAGTGGCTCACAAGCGACAAGGAGAACTTAAAGGGTACCGTCAATGAACTTCCCAAGAGAGATGCCATCGATGTTCCCGTTGACGAAATGCTTATCGTCGAGCTCTATTCAAAGAACTAATGGTAGATCGGCTAACGCCGCATGATTCTTTGAGGAAAAGGAGATTAGAAGTGTTTGATTTCGAAAAACCCAATATCAGTACGGTAGAAATTTCGGATGACAAGAGATACGGCAAGTTCGTATGCGAGCCCCTCGAGAGAGGCTACGGCGTAACACTTGGCAATTCTCTCAGACGCATCATGCTCTCATCTCTGATCGGAACAGCAGTAAGCCGCATCCAGATTGACGGAGTTCTTCATGAATTCTCCTCGATCCCGGGCGTTAAGGAAGATGTCACCGAGATCATCATGAATATCAAAGAGCTTGCCATCAAGAACCTTTCCGAGGACTATGAGCAGAAGACTGCTTATATCGACGTGGAAGGTCCCTGCGTGGTCAAGGCTTCCGATATCCAGGTGGATCAGGACATCGAGATCATGAATCCGGATCAGGTCATCGCTACCTTAAGCGGTGCCGATTCCCGCCTCAACATGGTACTCACCATAACAAACGGACGCGGATATGTGGGCGCCGACCGCAACAAGACGGACGACGCACCCATTGGCAGCATCGCTATCGACTCGATCTATACACCTGTAGAGCGTGTCAACATGAACGTTGAAAACACCCGTGTCGGTCAGATGACAGACTATGACAAGCTGACCCTGGATGTTTACACAAACGGTACCATCGCTCCCGATGAGGCAGTCAGCCTCGCAGCGAAGGTTTTAAGCGAGCACTTAAAGCTCTTCGTTGACCTTTCGGACAACACCAAGAATATCGATGTTATCGTAGATAAGCCCGCAGACGAAAAGGGCAAGGTTCTCGAGATGAGCATTGACGAGCTGGAGCTTTCCGTTCGTTCCTACAACTGCTTAAAGAGAGCCGGAATCAATACCGTGGAGGAGCTTTGCTCCAAGACGACGGATGACATGATGAAAGTGAGAAACCTCGGCAGAAAGTCACTCGAAGAAGTGCTTGTTAAGCTGAAGGACCTCGGCCTTTCATTAAGCAATCAGGAAGAACTGTAATAAAGTCCGGTTGATAAGACCGCAGGCGCAACTAGTTGCCGGTAAGACCGAAGAGCACGGCAGGAAGGACAGAAAATTATGGCAATGTACAGAAAGTTAGGAAAGACCTCTTCTCAGAGAAAGGCACTCCTTCGTAACCAGGTAACCGCACTTCTTTACAACGGAAAGATCGTTACCACCGAAGCAAGAGCCAAGGAACTCAGAAAGACAGCTGAAAAGCTCATCGCTATGGCTGTTCGTGAGAAGGACAATTTCGAAGAAGTAACCGTAACCGCAAAGGTTGCCCGCAAAGACAAAGACGGCAAGCGTGTGAAGGAAGTCAAAGAGATCGACGGCGTAAAGAAGAAAGTAACCGTTTACGACGAAGTTCAGAAGACTATCAAGAAGGATAACCCCTCCAGACTTCATGCAAGACGTCAGATGCTCGAGGTTCTCTACGATGTTACCGAAGTGCCCGCACAGGCTGCCGGCAAGAAGCGCAACACCAAAAAGGCCGATATCGTAGCAAAACTCTTTGACGAGTACGCACCCAAGTATCAGAACCGCAACGGTGGATACACCCGTATCGTAAAGATCGGTCAGAGAAAAGGTGACAATGCGATGATGGTACTCATCGAGCTGGTATAATCTTAACAGAAAAGACCATAAAAACGTGAAACCTCCGGTTTCACGTTTTTTAATTACCAAAGCCCGCCCACCCCACATGAGCTGCGTGAAACCTCGCCTTCTACATGAGCTGCGTGAAACATCTCTGTGTGTGAAACGCGCTTGCGTGTTTCACACACAGAGATGTTTCACACAGCTCATGCCCCCTCACAAAATCGACAGTAAATCGTAATTTGATTCCCCTCTCCGTATGATATACAATATATCCTGTAATTCTTTAAAACCACGGAGAATCCATATATGAAAAAACGTATTCAAATCCTGGCCCTGACCCTTCTCCTGACATGCTTTGCGGCATCCGCCGCAATGGCGGCCAGCTACTATTCTACCGTCCGCGTGCAGGCTATCCCCTCTGTTCGCCTTACAATCAACACCATCGCCCTCAATACCGGGGACGAGCTGTCCGACAACGCTTTCTCCTATATCTCTGTACCCGACAACGAATACTACGACCTCATCGAAGCCGAGTGGATTGACGTCGTCGATCATTTACAAGTGGGAGATGCCCCGCGTATGAAAGTATACCTTTCAGCAAGGCCCAGAGAAATTGACTACAAAAATTACACCAAACTCTGGCTGTTTCAGGGAGGCTACACCGAATCAAATGTCCACGTCGCCAAAGGCACGTTCATCTCCAGCGCCATTCGCGATTCCGGATATATGCTGGAGATCACTCTCCGGATCAATCCGGCCAAAGGAGCCTACACCGCTCCGCAAAGCGTCTACTGGGATGCAGAACGCGGCATTGCCCGATGGAACGCGGCAGAATACGGCGGCTCCGGTCTCTACGATATCTACTGTTACAGAAACGGCAGTGTCGTCAAGAAACTCCTCGAGTACCAGGGAACTTACTATAACTTCTTTCCATACATGACAAAAGAAGGAGACTATACCTTCCGGGTACGGTGCGCGGTACCCTCCGATATGGTTAACCAGGGAGGGAAAATTTCCGAATGGGTGGAGTCCGGCGGACTGTATATCCGTCCGGATCAGGTATCCGACGGTTCGGGACAGACCTCAGGTGATGAAAAAGGCGGCAGTTCATCCCATCAGCAGGGAAATTCGAACTACCCGAACGGCACCGGCACGGAAAACGTGGGGGGCTGGGTCAAAGACGCCACCGGTACGTATTTCCGCTATCCGAGCGGACAGTATGCCGGCGCCGGCTGGTTAAAACTCAACGGCTCCTGGTACTACCTCGACAGTAAGGGAAAGCAGCTTTATGGCTGGCAGACCGATCCCGGGACCGGATGGTACTTCTACATGGATAAAGAAACCGGCATCATGAGGACCGGCTGGCTTTACGACAACAATCACTGGTACTATCTGGACCCCCAGAGCGGTAGCTGCGAAGGCCATATGATGACCGGCTGGGTGGATCTCGGCGGTGGCCGTTACTATTTCAATCAAAGCGGCATCATGGTTACCGGCTGGTACGAAGTCGACGGTAAATGGTACTACTTCTACCCGCAGGGCTCCCGCGCCGACGGCCAATACGGTTTCATGGCCCGGGATACCCAGATCGGCGACTTCCGCATCGGTCCCGACGGTACCTGGAGTAATTAACCCACCCCTACATGATCTGCGTGAAACGTCAGGCTCGTGAAACGCGGCTCTGCCGTGTTTC
>JAZUHZ010000233.1:0-2670 GCA_045642005.1 Candidatus Avilachnospira sp. | reverse complement strand
CATAGAGAGACTCTGTCGGCAGGAACATGATTGCGAAATCCGTCGTCACCGGCGGATCGAGATACTTTGCCTGAATATCCCTGGCCTCCTGCCGGATCCGAAACTCCAGTTCCTTTACCGCTTTTCTTAAGTTTTCGGCATTGCCCGCTTCGGAAGCCTCCAGGATATGCTCATAGATGTCCCCGGGATATTTGGAATCGAGCGGCAGATACATAAACTCTCCGGGGGTATCCTTGTCCGGGATCTTTACCGCAAATTCCACCATGTCCCGGTTCTGCCCTTCGGACTTCTTTGTTACCACGTTCTTATCGTAAAGCCCCGGGCTCAGGATATTGGAAAGGATATTTTCCAGCCGCGCCTCTCCGAAAACTCCCCGTGTTTTGACGCTGGAAAGAGTCCGGTTCAGATTGGTCACATCTCCTTCCAGTTTCGTCAGTTCCCCAAGAGAAACATACAGCCGGTTCAGTTGTTCCCCGACGTTTTTCAGGCTTTCATCGAGACGTTCATTCAGGTCCCGGTCCAGCTTTTCACTGATGTTCTCCTGCATTTCCGAAAGCTTCGCGCGGTTTGTCTCCTGGAGCTCCCGGAGAGATTCCCGCATGACATTTTCCGTCTTTTCATTGAACTCGGAAAGCCGCTGGAACTGATCCCGCTGCATGAAGGACAGTTTCTGTTCTATCCTGTCGTTCATCCGCTGCAGGCTTTCTCCCTGCAGTTCATTGCCTTTCCGGATCATATCCGATACTTCCACGCGGTTTTTCCGGTTTTCCTCCGAATCCTGATAGAGCCTCCGGGCGATATCCGCCTTGATGTCGGCGACTCTTGCCCCCACACGGTCCGTGATGTGGTCCTCGGACTCATCGAGAAGGTTCTCCATGTCATTGACGAGGTCATCCGTTCTCCGGGAACCGGTACGCAGAAGAAGGACCACGAGCACCGCGATAAGGAGCACGAGCACCGCCGCCAGCAGAAGGATCACGATCCGGTTTTCAGTGCTCATGACTCTTTCTCCCCCATGTAGGTAAGGAAATAGGTCTTCATCATGCCGTTATAGACTTTACGGTTTTTGTCCGCTTTGCGGCCGAAATATTTCTCCGCATCCTCCCAGGCGGTGATCATGTAGAGAGACCAGTCGCGGAGCATGGAAAAGCGTTCCCCGAGGGCACCGTAAAGAGGAGGCAGGTTTTCCTTTTCCTCAAGTCGTTCCCCATAAGGTGGATTGGTGATAATGATTCCGTTCCTTTTCGGATGGGAAAGCTCCGCCACATCCCGTTTCTGGAAATGAATCAGATCTTTTACCCCGGCTGCCGAAGCATTATTTCTGGCTGCCCAGAGCACATCGTCATCAATATCATATCCCTGAATGTCCACTTCCTCTTTAAGCGCTCCAAGGTCTGCGGATTCGGAAAGGTCATAGGCTTCATCAAAAGCCCTGTACCAGTTTTCCTTCGCAATCAGATTGTCCCACGCGGTTGCCGCAAAGTCCCGCTTCATGCCGGGGGCGATTTTTGCCGCCATCATGGCTGCCTCAATACAGAAAGTCCCTGATCCGCAGAACGGATCCACCAGGATCTTTTCCTTCTCCCAGGGAGTGAGCATGAGAAGGGCTGCTGCCAGCGTCTCCGTGATCGGAGCTTTGGCCACCAGTTTCCGGTATCCCCTTTTATGCAGGGAGTCGCCGGAGGTGTCGATCCCGATGGTGATCCGGTCTTTCATCGCGGTCACCCGGAGGAGATAATCCGCCCCCGTCATCGGGAGTCTTCCCTCCCGGTGATAATGCTCCTTCATCCGTTCCACAACGGCCTTCTGGATGATCGTCTGGAAATCACGGGGCGAGAAAAGCGCCGACTTTACGCTGTTGGCCTTGGCCACATAGACCCTTCCGTCCCAGGGGATATATTCCTCCCAGGGAATCGCCCGGGTCTTCTCAAAAAGTTCATCCCAGGTCACGGCGGTAAAGTCCGCAGCTTTCAAAAGGATACGTTCCGAGGTACGAAGGAAGACATTGGCCCGTGCGATGGCAAGTGCATCGCCCGAAAAAGTCACCTTCCCGTCCGTTGTCTCCGTGATCCCATATCCCAGTTTTGTAATTTCTTTTTTGGTACATGCCTCCAGCCCGAAATGGCAGGGGGCGATCAGCTGATACTTCATTTCTTACAGAGATATTTCTTTGACAACGCCGCCGCAAAAATCCATGATCCGGAAAATACGGTTTTCAAGTACCGCATAGGAATGCGGATTTCCGTCCTTCGGGAGGGATACACTTCCGGGGTTGAGAAGGGAATATATTTTCCCGTCCTCTGTCTCTCTCTTTTCCGCCACCGGCAGATGAATATGCCCGAACAGAAGCGCATCGCCTTCCGAAAGAAGCGGCATCTTTCCGGGTTCCGTATCATTATAGACATGACCGTGGGTGGCAAAAATCCGTACCCCGTCCGGGGAAAGCCAGGCAAAATCCGCCATGATCGGAAACTCCAGAACCATCTGATCCACTTCGGCATCACAGTTGCCCCGTACCGCAAGAATACGGTCTTTGATCCCGTTTAACATGGCGAACACTTCCTTCGGAGCATAGCCGTCAGGAAGTTCATTTCTCGGACCATGGTACAGAAGATCACCGAGAAGGAGAAGCCTGTCAGCACCGGACTCCTCGAATGCCTTCATGAGTTT
>JAZUHZ010000232.1:0-5029 GCA_045642005.1 Candidatus Avilachnospira sp. | reverse complement strand
ACTACGCTCCTTGGGACTTTCACCCAAGCGTCGGGACATGCCCGTCATACACATCCGTGTTCGTGAAACGCGGCTCTGCCGTGTTTCACGAACACGGATGTTTCACGCCTGTTATGTCTCGACGATGATATTTACAGTGCTGCGACAGCCGCCCTGATCTGCTGGACGGCTCTCTTTAAGTCTTCTTCGGCCGCTGCAAAGCAGAAGCGTACGTAGGTCGTCTGAGTCACGCCGTTGGCGATGCCGGGCACGGTGCTGACTTTTGCGGTACGGAGAAGGAATTCGCTCACCTCGGAGGAATACTCTGCTTTTCCGGGCTCGTAGCCGGGCAGTTTCTCGATCAGGCTCTGATCAAAGCCGGCCCATGCATAGAAAGCGCCTTCCGGCTTTTTGCAGTGGATCCCGGGGATCTCGTTTAAGGCATCCACGAAGAGATCTCTGCGGGCCTGGAACGACTCTCTCATGGCCTTCATCTCGTCCTTGCAGGTAAGCGCCACCACAGCTGCCTTCTGAATAAAGCCGCAGGTCTGGGAAACCGTATGGCCGAAATACCGGGTAGCGGTCTTGATAAACGGAAGCGGTCCCGCAATATATCCGATTCTCCAGCCCGTCATAGCTGCGCACTTGGAGAAACCGTTACTGGTGATCACACGGCCTTGAAGGTCCGGATCCGCTGCCGGGGAGATCACGTTCCGGCCGTCGAAAATGATGGACTCATACATCTCATCCGAGATCAGGGTGATCTCCGGGAAGTCTTTCATGACGTTTTTAATCGCCGTAAGTTCCGGCTCCGTCAGCGACATGCCTGTCGGATTGTTGGGATAGTTGATGATCATGACTCTTGTCTTTTCCGTGCAGGCGGCCCGCAGGCTCTCCTCATCGATGCGGTAATCATTTTCCGCCGTAAGTTCCACGGACACGCACTTTGCGCCGTTTGACTCGATCAGCGCGGGATAAGACACCCAGTAGGGAGCAAATACGATGGCTTCGTCGCCTGCGGAAAGAAGGGTCTGGAGCGCAATGCAGATGCCGTATTTTCCACTCGGAGTCACGATGATCTCGGAAGCGTCATAGCTGCAGCCGTTGTCTTCCCTAAGTTTTGCAGCGATGGCTTCTCTGAGCTCCGGAAGGCCGGGGCCGGTGGTATAGTGGGTATATCCTGCATTTAACCACTTGATGGCTTCATCCACAACAGCTCTCGGAGTATCGAAATCGGGTTCTCCGATAGAAAGGTCGATGATCGACGGATCCGCCTTCTTCAGTTCTTTTGCGAGCATGGACATCGCCATGGATTTCGAGGGTGTGAGACTTTCAATATAGGGATTGAATTTCATAGGATTCCTTTCTTTCATCAGGCAGGCTTTTTCCTGCTCTTTGTTCTGAAAACCGTGAGTAATACAATTATGTTCACCGTCTCCAGGATTCCGTAAACGAGGAATACCGGACGGTAATCACCAAATCCGTCATAAAGCGCTGAGGACAGCACGGCGGAAAAAGCTCCCGCGAGCATGGTTCCCATGGAGCACCGGGAGAGCATGTGTACGTAGTTGTCCCCCGTGACAAAGGTGTCCAGCAGATTCGGGATGATCAGCGTGTTGGAGCACGCCGTGATTCCGGTGGTAAAGGCAACGGCCATGATCACCGGGGTGCTCTGGAAGCCTGCCGCGATCACAAAAAAGCCGAAAGCGATGAGGCCTGCGATCACCGCGCCGGAACCGAGGATTCCCTTCTTTTCCACGGCAGGTCCCATGGCAGCCTTGGAAATGATGTTGCCCGCCATGGCGATCGAGGTCAGATAGGATCCGAGCAACAGTCCGAGTCCCAGACTGTTGGCATAGTTCGGAAGCTGCGTCACCATGGCACATCCGAGATTGAAGGTAATAGCCAGATAAATTGCAAAAATATATTTGATTCTTCTCTCCTCAAAGGTGTGTTTTTCCGCACTCTCACCCATGAGTTTCTGCGCATGCTTTCCTTCTTCAGGCGCTGTATCCTGCGCACCGTAGGCGCTGAGACCCATTTCCTGCGGCGCCTTCTTCACAAGGAACATGACCGGCAGGGACATAATAAGAAGAAGGATTCCCCGGAAGATATAGGCGTCCCGCCAGCCAAACCGGGTGACAATGACCCCGAGAAGCAGGTTGGTCACGATCCCGGAGAAACCGGAGGCGACGAAGCAGATGCTTAACGCCAGCTTTTTCTTTTTCACAAACCAGTTGTTCAGAAGAAGCGGAACCGGAACATAAAGGAGAAAGGCGCCGGAAAGGCCCGTGAAAACCGAGGCGATGCACCACTCGATGCTCTTTGAAAAAAAGGCCATGCTCATATAGGACAGATGGTACATAAGGAGACTCAGAATGAGCACAGGCCGGATCGGATATTTCCGGAAGATCTTATCCACAAAGAGCAGCGTGACGACAGACACCAGACCGCATACGATCGTATGGACCGTCAGTTCCGACATCATCATGCCAAGGTCCTCACAGATCGCGGCATAAAAGATTCCGTTGGTATTGGTGAGGCCGAGCGCCGAGGCATTCAGACAGCAGCAGACAAGAAGGATGGTCCAGGCATAGTGTCTGCCGCTTTTTTTCTGATTTTCTTCCATTTGGTAAAACTTCTTTCAAAACAATACTTATTCGAGTTTATTTTACTCTTAAATATAAAAAAAACAAGAGGACGCCCTCCTGTATATCACAAAAAACATCCTCTTTACTTCATATATACTGTATGATCATTTCCCGGATCTCGCTGTACTCTTTCCCGAGGACCAGCGATATCTCGGAAAAAAGAACCCCCTCGGCAATTTTCGCGTACCGGTCATCCACCGCCGTGATCTTTTTCCCGATGGTTTCCCGTTCTCTGCTTCTCCGGTACAGTTCCTTCAGCATCCCGAGGATAGCTTCCGGATCATTGGACTTAATCGCATCTTTATATCCCTGCTCGCGGATCCGGTCGCGGTCCGGCCAGACGGTCCCGATGTCAGAAATCCGTTCCATGAGGCAAAGCGCTTCTTTTTCCGTCATCACCGGGCGGATATTGCTCTTACTTAAGTCCACCGGGACAAGGATCGTTCCGTTTCCGCTGCCCGGAACCTCCAGACGGTAATATGTCTTTTCTTCCTCTTCTTCTGAAAGGCTGTAAGTTGTGACCCCGGTAACCCTGCATACTCCTGTGTTTGCCTTTACAACAAATTGGCCTGTTTCAAACATCTCATACCTCCTGGCATCATTTTAACATACTTTGCCGGATTATGTAAGTGAAAAATTGCATCTTTTCAAAACGGCCGGAAAAAGGTACAATAGCAGAAATGAAATCAGAAAAAAGGAGTATTCTAATGTCAGATATTATCCTTATGGACGGTGCCTTCGGCACGAGCCTCTGGGAAAAAGCCGAAGCCCGGGGCATCGAAAAGGTTCCCACATGGCACTACAATATGGAACACCCGGAACTCATCCGGGAACTGGTCAGGGAGTACGCGGAAGCCGGGGCCGACTGTGTCCAGGCCAATACCTTCAGCGCCAACCGTTTTTCCCTGAAAGGAAGCCCCTATACGGTGGCCGAGATCGTGAAGGCCGGCATCCGGATCACGAAAGAAACCCTCGCAGGCACCGGGAAGAAGACCGTTCTTTCCGTCGGCCCGCTGCCGGTTCTTATGGAGCCCTACGGTGATATGGAAGAGGACGAGGCAGCGGACTGCTACCGGGAGATCTTTGAAGCTGCCCGGGGAGAAGGTGCCGATCTTGTTGATCTTGAGACATTCATGGATCTGGAAATGATGAAGGTGGCGCTTTCCGAAGCCCTGAAACTTGAACTTCCCGTTCTCACCACCATGACCTTTGAGAAGTCCGGCCGGACGCTCATGGGAAATCCGGTGGAGGAGATTGCAAAAGAGCTTCAGGAAGCCGGGGCCGCCGCCATCGGCATGAACTGTTCTCTCGGTCCGGAAGAGGCGCTTCCCGTCATCCGGAAATTTTCGGAATGCACCAGACTTCCGCTCGTATTTAAGCCGAATGCAGGACTTCCCGTCATCGGAACGGACGGCAAAGAGTCCCGTGCCTACAGCGCCAGGGCCTTTGCCGATACGGTTTCCGAGGCGATTCCTTTCGTTTCCTATCTCGGCGGGTGCTGCGGAACCGATCCCGGATTCATCAGAGAGCTGAGGGGCATGATCTGTGTGAAACATTAAAATGTTTCACGCAGATCATGAAGCATAAAAACCGTGAAACATCCAGGACGTTTCACGGTTTTTATGTGGGCTGGAAACATCAAAGATGTTTCACGGTTTTTATGTAGGTTACAAGTTTCACGGTTTTTTGTGGGTTTTCACGGCAGCTGCCGTATTTTTATCCTTTATTATTCTTCCGGCTCGATCAGTCCGTAGGTTCCGTTTTTCCGGCGGTACACCACGCAGGTCTCATTGGTGGAGGCATCTTTGAATACAAAGAAATCATGTCCCAGAAGTTCCATCTGCAGGCAGGCCTCTTCGGGATCCATCGGCTTAAAGTCAAACTTCTTGACCTTCTCGATCCTGATCTCATCCTCATCGCCTGTTTCCTCATCCTCTGCGAAGAAATCAGAGAAGCTTTCCGTATTCTGGGTACGGTCGATCAGTTTCGTACGGTGACGGCGGATCTGACGTGCGAGCACCTCGATCACCCGGTCAAGCGTTACGAAGAAATCGTCGGTTCCCTCTTCTGCTCTGATGATTCCTCCCTTCACAGGGATGGTTACCTCAATTGTCTTAGTATCCTTCTGCGTCGAAAGTGTCACGTCCGCCACGGTCTCCTCAGGGAAGAACTTGGAAAGCTTACTGAGCTTTTTTTCGATTCGTTCCTTCATTGAATCATAAACAGTAATATTAAGTCCCTTGATATTGAATTTCATAGAATTCACTTCCTTTCCTTCCTAGGATGGCTTCATTATAACACATGTTTATCACATTTTCCACATTTTCAACAGAATACACATAAAAAACACAGCCTGCCGGAAATGTTTGTGAAAACTATCCAAACAGGCTGTGAGGTTT
>JAZUHZ010000231.1:0-3758 GCA_045642005.1 Candidatus Avilachnospira sp. | reverse complement strand
ATCGAGCGTTTCCGCTATAAAGCCACCAAGGCCGTGCAGGTACAATCACGTATCAAACAGTTGGATAAGTTGGAACGTTTGGAAGTAGATTTGGAAGATACATCGCGGCTCAATCTTCGTTTCCCGCCTGCCCCACGAAGTGGAGATTTTCCTGTAATCATCGAAGATTTAGAGAAAACCTATCCCGAAGCCGAACACCCTGTTATCAGCAACGTGGCACTCACTATTCGCCGAGGAGAGAAAGTGGCTTTTGTAGGTAAGAACGGCGAAGGAAAGACGACCCTTGTGCGCTGTATCATGGACCAATTAGACTACTTAGGGACCCTCAAAATAGGACATAATGTCAAGATTGGTTACTTCGCCCAAAACGAAGCATCGTTGTTAGACGGCGATAAAACCGTCTTTGAAACAATTGATTATGTGGCAGTTGGAGATATACGCACCAAGATTCGGGATATATTGGGTGCCTTTATGTTTGGTGGGGAAAGCGGAGTAATGACCGGTTCCTATCAGAGCTCCGGGGAAGTGATTGACAAAGCGGATCATGCCTGGACGGAACTGGAATCAAAGCTTCGCGGGACGGTGAAAGCCACACCGCTGAAATATCCGGAGTATGACGAGTACCGTTACGATATCTGCAGCTATGATCATGATCCGAATGAACTGATGGCATATCTTACGGCGAGCATCGGGCAGTTCACGGCAGAAAGTGCCGTGGATGCACTGGTAAAGCTGTTTGACGGCGTATATCAGGTGGAGCGGATCTCTTCCACGGAAACAAGGACAAGAACGGTCTATAACGTAGAGGTCGTGAACGGAAAAACCGTGATCACACCGGTTACGGAAACCTATGAGGTAAAGATCCTGACCACAAAGGTCACAAGAAACGATATGGATACGGTTGCAAAAGGACTGATGACGGAAGACCAGAACAAGGCCTATGAGATGTATAAGCTGACCAGAGGCGCTTTTCAGGTCTTTTATCCGCCGCTGGACGGAAACTGGTATCCGAGCGTGACCAGAAGGTACGGGCTGAACGTGAACCCGTATACCGGGCTGGAAGATGACTTCAAGGGAATTGAGATCAAGACGGAGATCGGGGCAAATGTGTATTCCGGTCTTTTAGGAGAGGTAACAGAGGTTGGTTTCGATTCTAACATCGGCAATTATGTCGTCATTGAGGACAAAGCCCAGGGCTATGCCCTGAAATACGGTCATCTCGGCGTGATTAACGTAAAAACCGGGGATAATGTCGGGCCGCGTGATCTGATCGCAAATGCGGGGGCTACGGGACAGACGAACCAGTACGGGCTTTATCTGGAATACAAAAAGGACGGAGAGTACTGCAATCCGTACTTTTATTTTGCAGCAGAATAAGGAGGAACTGCATGACAATTGAAAGAATCATGAAAGACATCGAAAGGGTGGATGACCAGATCGCCATCCTGGAGGCAAGAAAAAGAGATCTGGAGGGACAGAAAACAAGAGCGGAGGATGCCGCAACGCTGAAAGTGGTCAAGAGACTGAAAATCTCACCGGCCAAGCTTCAGATGCTGAACAAGCTTTCTGAGGCAGAAATCAATGAAATGCTCAGGCAGAAAGAAGAGGAGAAAAAACAACATGAAGCACAGAAAAATGAGGGCTGAGGGAATCCGTAAGTTCCTGATTTTTGCCACAACAACGCTGCTTTCCTTATGTTCGTTAAGCGGCGGTAACGCATTTGCCGCAGAGCTTCCGACAGGAAGCGCACCGGTAACGGCGGCACCTTCGGGAACCGAAGCAGAGACGGAAACCACGCCTGCAGAAGAAACTTCTGCAACCGGATGTATCTGTACCTGTCACTGTGAAACGGGCCATGTCAACGCAGAATGTCCGATATGTAGCGCAGATGCTTCGAAGTGTGAGTATCAGACACCAGAAGTATCCATCAGGATCACAGCACCGCAGGAATGGGTCTGTGAGGATGCAGAAATCACGGTGGAAGTAAAGGATACCAAAGATACCGGAAATTTCACCATATCCAAGGTGGAAGCAAGGGAAGGAACGGAAGGAACCTGGACGGATATCACCGAAGAGATGAAGTTCACGGCAACACAGAACGGAGCCCTGTATATAAAGGTGACTGATACCAATTCCATTGAATATGAGAAGCATAAGAACATCAAATGCTTTGATACGACACCACCCACCTTCAATGCTGCCATCAGTGCCGGAAGGCTTACTGTGGATGCCGAGGATACCCAGTCCGGAATCGCGGCAATCTATGTCAATGATTATGAATACACAGATGTTCCCGGAGGGAAGCTTTCCATAAGGCTGCAGCAGTTTGATGCGTCCTTTGAGAGTTTTTCGGTCAAGGTAAAGGACGGAGCCGGGAACATCACGGATTCCGGTACTCTTGCCAATCCGTATTACGGAGAGGGAGACCAGAGCGGGGCTGCGTACCTGCCCCAATCCGGAGAGGCCACAGACCCGGAAAGCGCCACGGGAAAAGTGACGGGGCATGTCATCACCGATGCGGCCGGTAATGTCATTGCAAGTGGCGGAACCGGAGTGGCGGGGATCAAGGCAGATGCACTTGCGGGCCTTATTAACGGAGAAACGGAAGGAGAAGCGGAGGAAGGTCTGCTTGGCTGGATGTCCGGAGGACAGTCCGGGGAAGAAGGTTTTTCCGTTCTCGATTCCGGAAGGGAATTCTTTACCATCACGGCAGATTCCGGAAAGGTCTTCTATCTGATCATTGACCGGAACGGCAATTCGGAAACCGCGTATTTCCTCACGGAAATATCGGAAAATGATCTTTTGAATGTTACAAGCAATAACTCAGAGACACTTCCAAAGAACTCCATCGGAGCGAAAGCTTCCGTACCGTCAGAAAACGGAGAGGATGAGGAAGGAGAACCGCTTGTCACTGTTGACAACACCAATGCCACAAACGGGGCAGTAAACCCGGAGAAACCTGTGACACCGAACGGCAAGTCAAGCATCCCGCCTGCAGGATGGGCCGTCATCGCCGTACTCTGTGTCGGGTTTATTGCAGTCGCTTATTATTTCAAGGTCGTGAAAAAGAAGAACGAGAAGTTTGTGGAAGAGGATGAGGAGGCAGCTCCCGTCATGCCACAGATGGAAAAAGAAGAAATCGAATACGACGATGATGACGATGAGGAGGAAAGCCCGGAAGATGCTTTCTTAAACCGCACGGAGGAGGATGAGTAATGCAGCTTGTGATCACGGAAAAACCAAGCGTCGGTATGGCCGTGGCAAAGGTACTGGGAGCAGACAAACGCCATGAAGGTTATGTGGAGGGAAACGGGTACATTGTTTCCTGGTGCGTGGGACATCTGGTGGAACTGGCAGATCCGGAACGGTACGGCGAACAGTGGGAAGGAAGCTGGACATACGGCTCCCTGCCCATTCTGCCGGATGAGTTTCAATTTGTGGTAAAGCCGGAGACCAGCAAGCAGTACAAGGTCGTGAAAAGCCTGATGACATCAAAGGAACATGCGGACATAACAAGTGTTATCTGTGCGACCGATGCCGGACGGGAGGGAGAGCTGATCTTCCGTCTGGTGTATCAGCAGGCGGGATGTAAAAAGCCGGTTTACCGTCTGTGGATCTCATCCATGGAAGAATCTGCCATCCGTGACGGATTTGACCATCTGCGTCCCGGAAATGATTATGACAGCCTTTATCAGTCGGCCCTGTGCCGGCTGTATGCAGACTGGCTGGTAGGAATCAATGCAACCAGGCTGTTTACA
>JAZUHZ010000230.1:0-4106 GCA_045642005.1 Candidatus Avilachnospira sp. | reverse complement strand
GACCGCTTGGCCTCCGACTTGGCTTTAGCTGCTTCCGCTTCACACAGTGAATAATACAGGTCCGGCGGAAGCTCAGCTTCGGGATCCCGATAGCATAAGGCGATCTGGCGCAGCAGCATGCTGTTTGAAGTGCCATCTCCTATGATATGGTGAACGGAAAACAGAAACACATTCTTTTCCGGCGTATGGATGATCCTGGCGCAGTAAAGTCTGTCCTTCAGAAGGTCCACCGGTTTAAGAAATTTCCCACGCTCGCACTCCAGTTCTCCGGCGGACATTTCTTCAATCACTGCGGGATGAAACATCGTTGCATCATAATACTGTACCACGCTTCCGTCCGCTTCCCGCAGGAAGCCCGAAAGGAGCGCCGGATGGTGGAAGATGACTCTGTTAACTGCGTTTTTCAGGCGTTCCAGGTCGGTATCCTTTTTCAGAATGGCAAAAACCGGCACGCAGATGGAAGGATGGTTCGGATACGTTTCAAACAGCTTCCAGTAAATCTGCTGACCGGCAAGCAAACGCTGCGGTTTTTTTCTCGCCAGGTCTTCCGTCAGGGTACGCTCTTCCCGGGACGTCCTTCTTCTGCCGGATATTTTCTGCGCAAGAGCGGCCGCCGTTCTTTCTTCCAGCAGATCCTCCACCGTGATGTCGCAGCCCTGTTCGGAGCAGGCGGTGATCATCAGGATCGCTGAAAGGGAATCGCCTCCGGCTTCGTAGAAATCGTCATCCGGCCCTATTTTTGTACCCGGCAGGACCGATTCCATTGCGCGGCAAAGCAATTCCTCCACCCCGTCAGATGGCTTTCTTCGGTATTTCCCGGCTTCCGCTGCTACTGCCGGTTCCGGCAACAGACTTCGGGACAGTTTTCCGTTCGCGTTCAGCGGCATGGATTCAATGGGAACAAAATACGATGGAATCATATAGGAGGGAAGCTTTTCCGAAAACCTGCGTCTTGCCAGCGCGGGATCTCGGAAGATGCAGGCTTTATCTGCCTCCTTTTCCGGATAGTACAGTGCCACATAAGACCGTTGGCTGCCGATGAACCCCTTTGCCGCCAGGTTTCCGATCCCCGAAATTTCTCTCGCCGCGGCTTCGATCTCTCCCGGTTCGATCCTGTTTCCGTTGATCTTTATCATATCGTCCATACGCCCTTTGATAAAGACATCACCGTTTTCACTCCGATATCCGAGATCGCCGGAGTGGAAGAGACCGTCACGGAACACCTCACGTGTTTTTTCAGGCATGTTGATATAGCCGCGGAAATAGGGATCCGGGAAGCAGATTTCACCTGTTTCCCCGTCCGGCGCAGGCGTTCCGTCCTCCCTGAGAATGCGGATGTTTTTGCCTGTATCCGCCGTGGCGATCGGTGCGTCCGTGCTCTCCTGCTCCAGCACATATTTGGAAACGCAGTACAGAGATTCTGTCATGGCATAATGAACCGTGATTGCATGGCCCGGGACGGACAAACGGGAGGCCGGTTCCGATCCTGTCATGATCGACCGGACATACGGAAAGCCTTCGGTGTAGACTCTCAGTACAGAAGGGGAAAGAAACAATCTGGTGATTCTTTCCTTTTCCAGAAGCTCGCGGAGCCGTTTGAAGTTTTTGGACACATGATAGGACAGGATATAAAGCGTATTCGCTGTGTAAAGCTCTGGCAGACCGTGGATCACCGTGGCAGAAAAGTTAAAAGGCGGAACGAAAGCAAATCTGTCGCAGCAGTCAAAATCCACCCTATCCTCATCCGTCACCGTTCCGGCGATACCCATGTCGATTTTTCCGTATTCATGGAGGATTCCCTTCGGTTTTCCGGTAGTACCGGAAGTGTAAAAGATCATTCCTGCATCATGCGGATAAAACGGCTCTCTGCCGGGAAGGGATGGGCTCTGCTGTGCCTTTTCATAGAAGTCCCGGTCGATTACGAACCGGACGCCGCAGTCCGCCTTCATATACATGAGACGTTCTTCGGGACAGGTGTCTTCCACGAGAGTCACCGCGGCTCCTGCGCGGAGCACTCCCAGAAGCGCGACGATCATCATCGGATGTCTGGGAAGCAGAACCATGACAATGTCCTCCCGCCCGATTCCATGCTTCTTCAGGGCATCATATATTCTGCCCGATCGGATCCATAGTTCGGAATATGTGATCGCCGCTTCTCCGAAATCCAGTGTAACGGCTGTACGTTCAGGATATTTTTCGGCATTCTGTTCCAGTTTATCCACAAAATATGTTCTCATCTTCACACCTGTTTGAATACTGTCATTCTGCTCTGTTGTATCACTGTTTGCGAATCGCGTTATCGGAGAAATTCGACTGTCTCAGCAATTTTGATAAAGATAAACATGCTCATACGCTCCGCCGTTAAAGCCAACGGCAAGATCATATCCGTTACATGCCCCGGAGCAAATGAAAGCGGTGCAGCGTGACAGCATGTAGAGCGCGTAGAAATAGTTTACCGTACTTTCTGCCACACTGCCCTCATAATCGGCGGCACTCTCTTTTTCGAGTTCGGCGAGAAGCTTTTTGCCGTCAAGGTCAGCCACAGAATGCCGTTCCTGAGCGATCACCTTCACATCATCGCCGAATGCTTCCCGCATTTCGGCAAGTATATCCCGATCCTCGGTGGCAAGAAAGATCCCGTCATATCCGTAGCTGTCCATCCACTCGCGGATCATGGGGATCATGTCTGATACGTCCGCCATTTTTCGCGGGCCATCCTTATGGACAACTTTATAGTCTGTTCCGCGGATAAGTACGCCGAGCAGCCTCTTTTCGCCAATCACAGCGTCAGCATATTCCTTCATATCCGAGAGAAACGCCTCCGAGAGAATCGAAAGCCCCAGCTCAGGCTTGACCCAGTCCAGAAACATGGTGGAGGAAAGTGTTGACATTTCCGGAAAATACACTGTGTTGGCGCTTCCGGCTTCCGGCGCCGTGAGATGAAGATTGAAATACTTTTCCAAAAAAGCGGTGTTGAAATGTCCTACGGTTTTCCCCCTTACTACAGGAGTAAGGCCTATGCGGGAAACGGCCTTTCCGAACCGGTACAGATTGTTGAGAACGCTCCCGATTCCGGCGCCTTCGTCAATCGCGAGCTCGGCGTAAGAATATTCATCAAGAGAGAGCACGCCCTGCCCCTGCAGAAAAAAGACATTATGGAACGCACAGACAGGACCGATTCTGTGAAAGCTCACATCAAAAACAAGATCCGCGGACAGGTCACCGATAACAAGCACATCTCTTCCCCGTGGAATCTCCTCCCCTTTAAAAACAGGAACGCGTTCACCGAAGAACCGGCAGATCCGCTCGTCCAGTGAGAAAACCGCAAGGCGCGTGTATCGCAGCAACGCCTCGGCAAGCGCCACAGTGTACTCGTTCACGGAGGTAATATATACTGTTCTGAAAACGCGGAAAAAATCCAGATACAGACTGCTTTTCTCATCGACCGAATAGGTACGGTATTCCGGATAGCAGGACTCATCCTTCCAGCGGCTCCGGATAAAATCGGGGCGGTAGTCGGAATTTCTGACATGCACAAGGTCATAGGCCCCGCCGTCAGGCATAAGGACATGGATCCGCTCCGCCCCGCACTGACGCGCCAACGTGAACACCTCGGGGCCGTGCTGCAGAACCGGGCATAATGAATTGTCCTTTTCACAAATCAGGTACATACACTACTCTTTCCTACCAGTCAATGGAACCGGTAATCAGTTCAATATTCGGAAGCAGCTCCCGCTTTGTCACCGCGACATTCTTCATCAGAATGTGTTCGGAGAAGACCCGCCCGTCCGCCGGGGAGAGGCCCTGGCGAAGAACGGCAAAAGCCATGATTCCCTTCCGGACAGTATTCTGCCTTTCCTGTGAGAGTCCCGAAAAATAAAGGGAAAAAACATCGTTCCACAACCGGAGCATGACGCGCGGGTCAACCGCAAAGAATTGCCCGGCATAGGTGGGATTCACAGAAGGAATGATGAAGTGGGTATTGGCAATCATGGCGAAGTCGAAAACGGGATGGCCGATGCAGGTGTCCCCGAGATCCACAAAACACAGTTTCCCATTTCTCACAAGAATGAAGTCGGAGGCCAAGCGGTCTTAGGAAGACAATA
>JAZUHZ010000229.1:0-2039 GCA_045642005.1 Candidatus Avilachnospira sp. | reverse complement strand
AATGCTCATCATCATGGCGATCTCATGCACCGGGACGTGGATCTTATTCAGGAAAGAAAGAGAGGTCTCCAGTCCGTTGGTGAGGGCATTTGGCGTCGTCGTGAGCGTCAGCACACTGGAGCCGATCACAAGATAAATGAGCCGGATCCCCATGAAAGCCGCAAGCGAAAGACCCTCCCGGGTGGCTTTTAAAGGCCCGAGCACAAAAACCGGCGTTCCGTCCGTCAGAAAGATGTTAAACGATACGGAGATAACGAGTACAAAAAGGATCGCCCGGAGCCCCTTCGTGATAAAACGGAACGGTACCCGGGAAAGAAGGATCACGGAAGAAAGAAACACCGTGGCGACGAGATAACCGGCAGCACTCTTTGTCACAAAAAGAGAAATAAGAAACACTAAAGTCCCGAGAAGCTTGGTTCTCGGGTCCAGCGCATGTATGGGGGATGAAACGGGATAATACTGTCCCAGTGTGATTTCTCTAAGCATTCTTTATCTTTGTAAGCGCCCCGCAGAGTTCCTCTCTCGTGAGGATCCCGTCCGAAAGCGGCACGCCTGCCTTTTTCAGTTCGTAACTGAGTTCGGCCATTTCCGGCACACAGAGGGAAAGAGCCTTCAGTTCTCTGACGCGGGAAAAGATCTCGCGCGGCGCCCCGTCCATGACAATACGTCCGTGATCCATGACCACGATCCGATCGGCATCCGTGGCTTCCTCCATGTAGTGGGTAATGAGCACGATCGTGATCCCTTCCTTCTGATTCAGTTCATGAATCGTCCGGAGCACGTCCTCGCGCCCTTCGGGGTCGAGCATGGCCGTCGGCTCATCTAAGATGATGCATTCCGGCTTCATCGCCATGACGCCGGCAATGGCCACCCGCTGTTTCTGTCCGCCGGAAAGGCGGTTCGGAGACCGGTCCCGGAATTCGGTCATGGAGACATCCGAAAGTGCCTTATCCACGCGCTGAAGGATTTCTTCCGTCGGTACCCCGAGATTCTCCGGCCCGAAGCCCACATCTTCTTCCACCACATTGGCAATGATCTGGTTATCGGGATTCTGAAACACCATCCCGGCAGCCTTTCGGATCGGAAGCAGGTTTTCCTCGATCAGTGTCGAAAGATCCGTCACAAAGATCTCCCCGCTCGTGGGAAGATTGAGTCCGTTAATGAGACGGGCAAACGTGGATTTTCCGCTCCCGTTATGCCCGAGAATGCATACAAACGAACCTTTCTCAATTGTCAGATCAAAATCGGCGAGGGCATGGGTTACGGACTCGATATTGTCATTCTCATCCCTTGTCACATAGTCAAACCCTGTCCTGATCGCCCTGATGATATTTTTCATTCCGCAAGTTCCCTAACCAGACCCATAATGGTCTCCACGCCGTCCTTCATCACGGAAGCCTGCATGGCCACGGTATACTTTTCCCGGTCCCGGTACAGCGCCTCCACTTCCGAAAGAAGCCTTTCATCCGTAAGTTCCTCTTCACAGAGGACCACGGAATACCCCTGCTTTTCAAAAGAGCGGGCATTTAAGATCTGGTCGCCGCGGCTCGCTTCGCCGCCTAAGGGGATCAGGAGATTCGGCTTACAAAGCGCCAGGATTTCACAGATAGCATTCGCTCCGGCCCGGGAAATAAAAAGGTCGGCAGCGGCAAAGAGATCCTTAAGTTCCTCGTTCACATATCCGAACTGCACATACCCCGGCGTTCCCCGGAGGGAATCGTCCACATTTTTGGCACCGCAGATATGGATCACATCATAGTTTTTGAGAAGCTCGGGAAGCACCTTCCGGACCGCTTCGTTGACATGAACGGCGCCGAGACTTCCGCCGATCACGAGGATCACCGGTTTTTCTCCGGAAAGACCGGCAAACCGAAGTCCCTCTTCACGGCTTCCCGACAGAAGCTCCTTCCGGATCGGGCTGCCGGAAAGCACGCCTTTTCCCTTCGGGAGATACTCTAACGTCTCCGGGAAATTGCAGCAGATCTTCTCGCAAAGGGGCATGGTGATCTTATTGGCAAGGCCGGGAGTCATATCCGACT
>JAZUHZ010000228.1:0-18624 GCA_045642005.1 Candidatus Avilachnospira sp. | reverse complement strand
GGTGATTATTTTTATGAGGTAAGAAGTTCGCGACTTGGAAAAGCCGCTGCCGTATGTTGCAAAAACATCATGCCTCATCCGCACAGACCGTAAAAAACGGGATCGTACAGCCGCTATAAAACGTTTCTGTTCTTATTGGATTTCTTCTCGATAGTTGTGTTCTCTTTACGGGAATGATACAATAAAAATTCAGAAAATGTTTTTTACCGGCCTGCGTTGCCTGAAGACAGATTCCGGATCTGTGCGCCCTGCAGCGCATGATAATAGAAGGTTTCAATTCAAAGGAGAGATATCTATCGTGATCAGTTATCAGAATGACACAGAACTTTTCAGTCTTGTCAGGGAATACCTTTACACAGCGGTTGTAGGGGATATTATGGACAAGATGGGACTTGTCCATCAGTTCCTTCCCCCGCAGATCCGCCCGCTGAAAGATGATATGTTTCTTGTCGGAAGAGCGATGACGGTCCTCGAAAGCGATATTGAAGATATCACGGACGAGAGAATACTGAATAAACCCTTCGGCATGATGCTGGAAGCACTGGATTCCCTGCAGGAAGGGGAAATCTATGTATGCAGCGGTTCTTCCTACCGGTATGCGCTTCTTGGAGAGATCATGACGGCGAGGCTGGTTTATTGCAAGGGTGCCGGGGCGGTCCTGAACGGATATTTACGGGATACGAAAGGCATCCTTGAGCAAAATGTTCCTGTGTTTTCTGCCGGCTCCTATGCCCAGGATCAGGCTCCGAGGGGGAAAGTGCTCGATTACAGAGTACCGATCACTTTTGGGGACGTGGTGATTCATCCGGGTGACCTGGTCATCGGCGACATTGACGGTGTGCTTACCGTGCCGCAGGACCGGGAAAAAGAAATCATACAATCAGCGTATGAAAAAGCGACCGGGGAAAAGAATGTCGCAAAGGCCATCCGGGCCGGCATGCCGGCTGCGGAAGCTTTTTCACGTTTCGGGATCATGTAAATGGCAGAACTGGTAATAAAAAACGGAATTATTGTGGACGGTACCGGTTCGGCTCCGTACCATGCGGATATTCTGGTGAGAAGCGGGAAGATTGCGGGAATTTCCGAAGATTTCGGAAGCGTATCCTGTGAAACGGTTGATGCTGCCGGGCGGTATGTAACACCGGGTTTTATCGACATACACAGGCACGCAGATGCAGCCGTATTCGGGGATGATTTCGGAAAAATCGAGCTTTCCCAGGGAATTACGACTATCGTAAACGGGCAGTGCGGCCTTTCACTGACGCCGGCAGCGGGAGAGCACAAAAAGGAGATCTTTCGCTTCCTGGAACCGGTGATCGGGGAACTTCGGGAGAATCTCCCTGCCGAAAGTACGGGTGCCTATCTTGGCGCGCTGGAAAAGAGGCCTCTGAGGCTGAATGTTGGGTACTGTGTCGGAAACGGAACCCTCAGGATGAATGCCAAAGGGTTTAACGGCGGGGATCTGACCGAAGCCGAGATGAAGTCAGTTCATGAGAACATGGAAGAGGCTCTTTCCCAAGGGGCTCTTGGCGTGAGCATGGGAATTGTATATTCTCCGGAAAACTGTTACAGTTTTGAGGGATTTGTACGTGCTCTTTCCCCGATGAAAAAATACAGAGTGCCGCTTGTTGCCCATATCCGAGGCTACGGGGACCTTTTGCTTCCTTCCGTGCAGGAGATCATTCGGATTGCAGAAGAGCTTCAGGTACCGCTGCATATCAGTCATTTAATGGCCGTGGGACAAAGAAACTGGAACCAAAGCATTTTTGAAGCATTCCGGCTGATGAATGAAGCACGGGAAAGAGGCCTTTCGGTCTCCTGTGACGTCTATCCGTATACGGCCGGTTCATCACAGCTCATTCAGATTCTTCCACCATGGTATCAGGAAGGCGGTACCGACGAGATTGTACGGAGACTTTCCGATCAGAAAACCAGGGAGGAGTTAAAAAAGATCCTTTCCGAGCCTCAGACGAGATTTGAAAATCTCATCTACGCATCAGGGTGGGATGCCCTTCTCATTACGACAGTAGGAAGTGAAAAGAACCGGAATCTTGTAGGAAAGACAGTGGCCCGAATTGCAGCGGAACAGGGAAAAACACCGGAGGATGCGGCGTTTGATCTTCTGATCGAAGAAAAATGCAATGTCACAATGGTGATTTTTATTACCTGTGAGGAGGACATCCTGAGGATTCTTCAATATCCGTACAGCAATCTGATTTCGGATTCGGTATATCCGAAGAGCGGGCTGCCCCATCCGCGGCTGTATGGCGCGTTTCCAAAGCTTTTGACTGATTATGTCAGGGACCGGAAACTGATACCGGTGGAAGAGGCGGTCAGAAAGATGACAGGGAGCCCGGCATCCGTTTACAGAATCGGGAAAAAAGGCCTTCTCAAGGCAGGATATGATGCTGATATTAATATTTTCAATCTGAATAATGTGGCATCACCGGCAGGATATACGGATCCTTTCCGGTTCGGAGAAGGCATGGAACGGGTCTATGTCAATGGAAAAGCAGCCTATATGGCGCAGGACATAACAGGGGAAAAAGCCGGAAGGCTACTGAGGAGGGATGACCGGGATGTCTGATATTTACAGTGAACTGGGCGTACGAAAGATGATCAATGCTGCAGGGACCTACACGGTGGCCGGCGGTTCGCGGATGAGTGAAAAAACGCTGGAAGATATGAAAAGTGCAGCCGGAAGCTTTGTTGAGATCCGGAAACTCCAGAAGGTCATAAACGCGGAAATTGCCCGGATGACGAAAAATGAGGCGGCTTTTGTCACCTGCGGAGCAGCGGCGGGACTGTTTCTTTCCGTTTGCGCCGCAGTTCAGTTAAAGTACGGGAAGGCGAGACATTTTTATATGGACCGTCGGCTTCTGTCAGAATACAATGTAGTTGTGTTTAAGTCGCACAGGAATCCCTACGATTTTACGATCCAGGAGGCGGGTCTTTCCTATCAGGAAATCGGATATCCCAATTTTATCCTGCCGGCGACGGAAGAGGATCTGATCCGGGCAATCGATGAAAAAACGGCGGCCGTCTATTACGTGCATGCCGTATGGACGCCGGAAGGGGCGCTTTCACTGGAAAAGACCATAAAGATCGCTCACGAAAACGGGGTCCCCGTGATCGTGGATGCGGCCGCACAGCTTCCGCCGCTGGAAAATCTCTGGAAGTTTACGCAAATGGGTGCGGATGCCGCTCTTTTCAGCGGCGGTAAGGATATCCGGGGCCCGCAATCCAGCGGACTGGTGCTGGGAAAGAAAGCGTTTATTGATGCGGTTTCCTCCATAGGCTTTCCGAATTACGGGGCCGGAAGGATGCTGAAGACAGGCCGCGAGGAACTCGTAGGCCTTTATTCCGCGCTGAAGCAGTATGTGGAAATGGACCATGAGAAAAGAGCGGACTGGTGCGAAGGAGAAGTCTTAAAGCTTGTCGATGCATTTGCGGGAAGTGATCTGTTTTCTGCAGAAAGGGATTTCCCGAATGAGGCGGGACAGCCGATCGCAAGGGCGCTTGTCATGATAAAGGACGGAAAAATTTCTTCCGATGCAGTGCAAAAGGGAATGCTGGAAGGGGAGCCTTCGGTATATCTAATGACAAACGACGAAAAATCATTTTTCATCAATCCCATGACACTGTATCCCGGAGAGACAGAAATCATCATAGAACGGTTAAAAGGATTCGAGGTGTGAAAGTATGGAAAAAAGGAAAAAAGTTCTGGTAACAGGCGGGGCGAAGGGAATCGGACGTGATATTTCGCTCTGCTTTGCGGAAGCAGGATATGATGTGGCAGTGAATTACCACAACCGTCCTGCAGAAGCTGCGGAGGTTTGCGAACGCATCAGAGAAATGGGAGCTGAGGCATATGCAGTGTATGCCGATCTCTCGAATATGAAGGATATCAAGCGGATGTATGAGGATATTTATCGCGATTTTGGTCCCCTGGATGTCCTTGTCAATGACGCAGGGGTGGGAGTGGAAGCGTATTTTCTTGACACGACAGAAGAAATGTTTGATTTCATGACCGGTGTGGACTGGAAGGGGCTTTTCTTCTGCACGCAGGAATGTGTGAAGAGAATGATCGCCGACGGAACAAAGGGGTCCATCATCAACATTTCTTCTAATCAGTCTGTTGGAAACTGGCCACGATCCACCGTTTACGGGCCCACCAAGGCGGCTGTGGAAAAATTCACTAAAAATTGTGCTATGGAACTCATTCCGTACGGAATCCGCATGAATGCGGTCGCCCCCGGCTATACGGATGTGGGCTGGGCACCGGATGATCATCGGTGGGAGGCTGCAAAGAGGCTTCCGATGAGAAGATTTGCCACAAAGAGAGAGATTGGAAAGGGCTGCGTATACCTTGCTTCAGAAGATGCGGGGTATATTACAGGCACTACGCTGTTTATTGACGGCGGAGCCCTTCTTCCCGTTGCTGCGGAAAATGATTTTGTAAAACCGGCAGCAGAATGAAGAATAATTTCTTTTACACAGGTTCCTATTGCGAAAAAGGAAAAGCCGGCATCCGGTGCTTCTTATGGAATGAAGAGGACGGAAGCGCCATCCAGGTTTCTGAAAACCCTGAAGTAGAGTGTCCGTCCTATTTGTGTTTTGACGGAAAGAAAAACAATCTCTATGCGGTTTCGGAAACGCCGGAAAAAGGCTCGGTTCATTCTTTTCAGATTCTCAGGGACGGGAGTCTTCGGCATACAGGAGAGGCCGCCGCATCAGGCGGCTACACCTGCTTTCTCTCTGTAAGCCGGGACGGAAAATACCTTGCCGCAGCAGGGTACGAATCTGGTGATATCGATGTTTTTCTTTTAAGAGAAGATGGTTCCATCGGCGAAAGACTTTTCCGAAAGAGAAGGACGGGAAGCGGAAGGGACCCGGAAAGACAGGCCGGTCCTCATGTACACTGCACAGCATTCTCTCCCTTTGAGGATAAGCTCTTCGTTGCCGATCTCGGGACGGATGAAGTGCTGTGCTTTGAATATCCGGATGGAAAGTTTGAGGAAAAGTACGTTGTCAGTATGCCGGCCGGAAGCGGGCCGAGGCATATCCTTTTTTCTCATAACAGAAAGGACCTCCTGTATGTCGTATGCGAGATTTCCTATACCCTTTGCACGCTCCGGATGGAGGATGACTGCGGTGAGGTCATTTCCTCTACGGACTGTATCTCGAACGGATTTGACGATTATGGAGGTTCTGCTGCTGTAAAATCTGACAACAGCAGAATCTATGTTTCCAACCGTGTGATGGCGGAACCGACGGGCCGTGACTGTATTTCTGTATTTGAACCCGATCGTGACGGGATCCCCATCCTGTTCGGGACCGTTCCGTGCGGAAAAAATCCAAGAGATATCAGCGTTATGGGAAAGTATCTTATTACAGGGTGCCAGACGGACGGAACGATGGAAATGCGCTTTATCGATACCGCAGACGGAATCCCCGGTCAGCAGGAGGAACGGGTTTTGGATACGGAACAGATTTCCTGTATCACGGATGTAAGGAGAGAATCATGAGCGAATTAAAAAAGAGGCCTGAAGGGGCAAAGCAGCACATAACCGCCGGACCATATTCATCGGTCCTGGAGGTTACGTGCAGGAAACTTGTTGTCATTTCCGGCTGTGCGGCCATCGGGATGGATGGCAGTATCCTGGGAGAAAGCATCGAGGAACAGGCTTCGGCAACACTCGATAACTGTGAAAAGCAGCTTCAATCAGCCGGATGCGGCTTCGCTGATGTTTTCAAGGTCAATGTTTATATGAAGGATCTTGCGGACTGGGGGCGTTTTAACGAAGTATATAAGAGACGTTTTCCCGATCCGAAACCTGTAAGGACTGCGGTTCAGGCAGGCCTTCTTCCGAATCTGCTCTGTGAAGTGGAAATGTGGGCGGTAAAATCCTGAGTTTTCTTTTTACGCAGTCAGATCTGTTTGAGGATATTCTATGCTTTCAGTTCATAAAATTCACTGCGACCTCTGCGTCGTGGGCGGCGGCATGGCAGGAATGTGTACGGCTATTTCGGCGGCAAGAATGGGAATTAACACCGTTCTGATGCAGGAAAGACCCGTGCTCGGAGGGAATGCCTCCTCCGAGATCCGGATGTGGATCAGCGGGGCGCACGGAAGCAACAACCGGGAAACCGGCATCATTGAGGAGATTGCTCTTGAAAACCTGTACCGCAATCCGACAAAAAGCTATGCTGTCTGGGACAGCATCCTGTACAGTTTTATCCGGCGGGAAAAGAATATTGAGCTTCTGCTCAACTGTACCTGCATGGATGCGGAAACCGAAACCGGAGAGTTTCGTCACGGAAGAGATATCAGAATCAAATCCGTAACCGGCTACCAGATGACCACACAGACGAAATTCGAAGTCCATGCCGGTTTCTATGCGGACTGTTCGGGAGACAGTATTTTAGCTCCGCTGACCGGAGCAGAGTTCCGGTGCGGAAGAGAGGCAGCGGAGGAATTCGGGGAAATCACCACAACCACCACCGCTGACAGAAAGACCATGGGGATGTCCTGTCTCATCCAGGGGCGGGAAACCGATCAGCCTATCCGGTTCAATCCGCCGGAATGGAGTACGCAACTCTCCGGGAAGGATTTCGAAAACCGGGAGCCGGATATCTACAATGATGATGAAAATTTCTGGTATCTCGAACTGGGCGGAAACCGCGATTCCATTGCAGATACTGAAAAAGTTCGGGATGAACTTCTTTCTCTGGCCGTCGGAACGTGGGACTATGTGAAGAATTCCGGAAACTTTCGTTCGGAAAACTGGGATCTTGAGTTTTTGGGCTTTTTGCCCGGTAAGAGAGAATCCCGCAGAATGGTGGGAGAATACATTCTCACACAGCAGGATATTTCATCGGGAAAGGTATTTGAAGATGAAGTCGCTTTCGGCGGGTGGCCTCTCGATGACCATTACCCGGATGGTTTCTTCCACCGCGGCGTGCCGAATACCGATTATCATACGCCGGCGCCTTATTCCATTCCATACAGGTCTCTGTATTCCAGAAATGTCGACAACCTGTTTTTTGCGGGAAGAAACATCAGCACCTCCCATATGGCGCTGAGCAGTACGAGAGTCATGGCTACCTGTGCCCTGCTCGGTGAGGCAGTCGGAAGGGCCGCTGCTCTTTCTGTAAAATATCAATGCAGTCCGCATGATATTACCACGGACCACCTTTCCGAACTTCAGGAAAGCCTTATGGCCGGCGATTGTTTCCTTCCCTCAAAAAAAAGGCACATCCCGGAAGCCTGTGCCTCTGCAGTGCTATCAGGGGCATCGGATGTCATAAGGAACGGTCAGGACCGCCCGCACAGGATCTACGGTACCACGGAGGAAACCGCGGCTGCCTACATAGAGCCCGGCAGCAGTATCCTGTACAGATTTCCGGAACAGGAAGTCCATAATATTCATATTGTCTTCTCAAGTGATCTGGACAGGACTTCCCTGAATGGTTCGGAAACCGAGCGTACGCAGCCGACCCGATCCAATTACCGGCTGGATCATCCCCAGCAGCCGATGCCTGCCGGTTTGTGCAGAGAGTTTCTCCTGACCGGCACACGGGGAGGAAAGGAAAAGGAAATCATGCATGTTTTTGAAAACCATAAACGGTGCTATGACATCGCGCTGCAGGAGGTATTTGATTCCCTGAAGCTAACGCCGGTGGTCAGTTGGGGAAGATCGGATGTACCGGTCATCTCGTTTGATTTTCGGTAACTTTGTTATCTGTTTTTCTTTGAATTTTACATATTTTTATACAATTGTTCCAAAATCCTTGCATTCCGGTTTCGGGAATTTTATGATTAAAAACCATAAGGATATAAAGAAAGCAAGGCCCGGATTGTTTTTGAAAAGGTGAAGGTATGAGAAGGAGTAAAACACTGGAAAAAATCCGTGACGGCAGATGGGCTTTCTGTACAGGCGTTGGTTTCGGCGGTTCAAGAACAGCAGAACTTGCCGGAATCCTCGGATATGACTGCATTTGGATTGATATGGAGCATAAGCCTTTTACAGAGGATGAAGTATTCCATATGATCCAGGGGGCCAGGGCTTCTGACTGTGACTGCGTTGTCAGGGTCAGAAAACAGGGATATCTTGATTATTTCAGGGCTCTCGAAGACGGAGCCGCCGGAATTATGGTGCCCCATATTAAGACACCGGAGGAAGCTGCTTATATAGCAGAGAATGCAAAGTATCCGCCGCTTGGCAGAAGAGGAATCGATCTGGCCGGCGCAGATACCCGGTACATGCAGGATGACGAGATCGAAAATATGGCATTCTGCAACAGAGAGACTTTTGTAATGATCCAGATTGAAGATGCGGAAGCGCTTCCGAATATTGATGAGATTGCCGCAGTTCCCGGTATTGATGCCTTTTTTATCGGACCGGCTGATCTCAGTACAAGTCTTGGCGTGTTCGGGCAGATGAATTGCGACATCATGCAGGATGCCATTCATAAGATTGCAGACGCTGCCAAAATGAACGGAAAGTGGTGGGGACTTCCTGTCGGGAGTCCTGAGGAAGGGCAGAAATACCTCGATATGGGAGCGAGTTTCCTGAATTACAGCGGGGATATCGGTGCCATAGCACGTGAGTTCAAGAGAGCAAGAAAGGAATTCGGAGTCCTCACAAAGAACGGAAAAACATTAGACTGATTGCAGGCAACATTTTTAAGACAGAGATAAAAGAAAAGGAGAAGCTATGAGAATTGATGCACATATCCATACGGGACTGAATCGTGAAGAATACGTAATTGACCCGAAGGGAAATCAGAAAAGGCTTATGGAAGGCCTCCGTGCCGCAGGAATTGACGGCGGGGTAATTCTTTCGGTTGACCCGATTAAATTCCGGGACTGGGATCCGGAAAGAAGACTTCAGGACTGTCTTGACACATGCGAGGGGGAAGAGAATCTTTTCCCGGTATATTATATTAATCCTTTAGAGTCAGATATGCTTGATCAGATTGATATGGCTGTGAAGGCAGGCGTTTACGGATTCAAAATGATCTGTTCAGAATATGCTCCTTCAAATGAAAGGTGCATGATTGCCTGCGAAGAAATTGCGAAGAATAATAAACCGGTGCTTTTCCATTCCGGAATCTGCTGGGATGGTCTTGCTTCTGCCAATAACAACAAACCCTCAAACTTTGAAGCACTGATTGAGATTCCGAAGCTCAGATTCTGCCTGGCTCATGTTTCGTGGCCCTGGTTTGATGAGTGCATTGCCGTATATGGAAAATTCAATAATGCTTACTACAGAAGACCGGATATGAGCTGCGAGATGTTCATCGATGTTACTCCCGGCACCCCCAGATTATACCGTGAGGAAGTGTTTACCCATCTTCTTTCCTGGAGTTCCTATGAGCTCAGGTATAACCTTATTTTCGGTACAGACTGCAATACGAGCAAATATAATACGGCATGGGCTGCGGAATGGCAGAAGAGGGATGATGATCTTTACCGGAAACTGATACCGGAAGATGTAGATGATTTCATGGAGCATGTATATTATAAGAACCTTCTTCGTTACTTCGGTATCAGTGACGAGAACCCGGCAAAAGTGATCCCCATGGTTGGAGAGTGATTATGTCAGAGATAAATTACGAGAAACTAGCTTACAGATTTGCTATTCCCGGGGAACTGAAGAAAGCAGTTCCTTTTGGAAACGGGCATATCAATGATACGGTGTTACTGGTTTTTGAAGCAGACGGATGCGAGAAGAAGTATGTCCTTCAGAAGATCAATAAGTATGTGTTCAAACATCCTGACGAACTCATGGCCAACATGAGAGGCGTAACGGATTTCCTTAAGAAGAAAATTGCTCTTGAAGGCGGTGACCCGGAGAGAGAGACCCTCACAATCATTCCGGCAAAGGACGGACTTGATTATGTGATTGATGAAGACGGCGAGTATTGGAGAGTGACAGCATTTTTAGAGAATACGGTAAGTTTTGAGGTATCCGGTTCGACAGAAGATTTCTATCTGACAGGAGAAGCTTTTGGTCATTTCCAGAGCCAGCTGTCGGATTATCCCGCCGGGACTCTTTTTGAAACGATTCCGGATTTCCATAATACCCGCGCCCGTTACCTGAATTTCCAAAAGGTTGTGGAAGAAGACAAAGCCGGAAGGGTGAGTGAATGCAGGGAGGAAATCGAGTTCATTCTCAGCCGGAAAGATCTGGCCTTTTTCTCCATGGAGAGTTATGAGAAAGGAGATCTTCCGTTACGGGTAACCCATAATGATACCAAGATCAACAACCTTCTTTTTGATACCGTAGAACATAAGCCGGTCTGTGTGATCGATCTGGATACGGTCATGCCTGGATTTGCCATGAATGATTTTGGAGATGCCCTTCGGATCGGAGCATCGACGGCGGCGGAAGATGAGCCGGATGTGAGTAAGGTGAAATGCGACCTTGCGTTATACCGGGCGTTTGCCAGAGGATTTCTCCGGGGCTGTGAAGGAAAACTTACGGAAAAGGAAATCGACACGCTGCCGATAGGTGCCCGGGGGATTGCTTATGAGCAGGCCCTTCGTTTCCTCGCGGATTATCTGGAAGGTGATGTTTATTACAAGATTGCCTATCCGGAGCATAATCTTGTCCGTACCCATACCCAGATGAAGATGGTGCAGGAAATGGAAGAAAATGCCGATAAGATCCGGGAAATTATTGCAGATGCAAGAAAATTATAAGAGAGTTAAACAGATAATGATCAAATTCGGAACAGGCGGCTGGAGAGCCGAAATAGGAAAAGATTTTCAGAAAGAAAACATCACCCTCATTGCCCAGGCACTCGCGGAGCGAATCATTGAACTCGGAGAAAATGACCTCCCTGTGGTTATCGGTTATGACAGACGTTTTCTTTCCGATGTTGCCGCAAGGTGGCTTGCCGAGGTGCTTGCCGGAAACGGGATCCACGTACGGGTGATGCACCGTTCTGCCCCCACACCGCTTGTGATGCATACCGTGATGAAGCAGAAACTGCATTATGGCCTTGAGGTCACCGCTTCTCATAACCCGTCGATCTATAACGGAATCAAGGTTATCGTGGACGAAGGCCGCGATGCTCCGGTGGAAGTAACCGAGAATATTGAGTATCGCTGCAAACGTGCAGGAAACATTAAATCCATGGAATTTACGGAGGCATTGAAGGCAGATTTTATCGAATTTATCGAGAATCCCTTTAATGATTTTCTTGACGACATTCTTTCCATTCTCGACACGGAGGCTATCCGCAGAAGAGGACCGAGAATTCTGTTCGATTCCATGCACGGTTCCTCAAGCTATCCGTTTAATGTGCTGTTCTACACCACACGCTGTACACCGGACCAGATTAACGGCAATAAGGACGCCTATTTCGGCGGAATGATGCCGGCTCCCACGAAGGATACCCTGAAGCTTCTTGCGGAACAGGTAAAGGACGGAGGGTATGACTTTGGTTTTGGTGTGGATGGTGACGGAGACCGTTTGGGAGTGATTGATTCCGACGGTGAATACATCTCTGCAAATGATATCCTGGTCCTTCTTTATTATTACCTTCATGAGTATAAAGGCTGGAAAGGACCGGTTGTCAGGAACCTTGCCACAACCCATCTCCTTGACCGTGTAGCCCATGCTCTTGGAGAAGAATGTTACGAGGTACCGGTTGGATTCAAGCATATTTCAGCTGCCATCGACAAATACGATGCAGTACTTGGAGGAGAATCTTCCGGGGGACTTACCGTGCGTGGTCATATCCATGGAAAGGATTCTATATATGCAGCTGCTTTATTTACCGAGATGTACTGTAAGATCGGTAAGAAGCCGGGTGAACTTATAAGAGAACTTCGCGATAAATATGGAGATTCCTGTTTTGTAGAGTGTAATATGCCGATTACTCCGGAGCAGAAGGAATGCATCGCACGAATCATTTCCGAGTCCGAAAAGAAGAATGTAATTGAAATGATGCCGAAGTTTTCACAGGAACCGACAAGGGTAAACTGCATTGATGGGATCAAAGTTTACTTCGCTGACGACTCATTCGTAATCTGCCGGCCTTCGGGAACAGAACCGCTTCTGCGCATTTTTGCTGAGGGACGGGAGCCGGGACAGGCGGAAGAATACATCGAGAGCTGGAAAAAATACTTAAATAAAGGGATTGTATAAAAATACAAAATATTATATAATAGAGCCGTTTATTTGGGAATTTTTCACATAAAGGATAAGTGGGAGAAAATTATGAAGACAAGCAACACCCCTCAGTTGAACAAGGTTCCGCTCGGCAAAAGGATTCTCAAACACTGGGAACTGTATCTGATGATACTTCCCGGCTTTATTGCCGTGCTTCTGTTCAAGTACTATCCGATGTACGGCATCCAGCTCGCGTTCAAGCAGATGAAGCTCGGGCAGACCATTGCCACAGCCAAATGGGTGGGATGGGATAACTTCGAACGTTTCTTCAGTACCGGAGCATTTGAGCGCACGGTAAGGAACACGCTTCGTATCGGCATCGGAACGGTTCTTACTTTCCCGATTCCCATAGCGCTCGCCCTTTTACTTCATAACTGCACCCTGCCCGGGCTCAAGAAAACCGCGCAGACGGTGACATATATCCCGTATCTGATTTCCGTGGCCGTTACGATGAGCATTGTTCTTCTTTTCTGTAACGGATCCACCGGTTTTATCAATATTCTGTTCAAGAACCTGGGTCTTCCCACGGTCAGCTTCCTCGGAGATGAAAAATACGTTTTCCCACTGTACATCATTTCTGAAATATGGTCAAAAGCGGGATTCAACTGCGTGATCTATATGGCGGCCCTGTCCTCCGTCAGCATGGAGCTGGTGGACGCCTCCTATATTGACGGATGCTCAAAATGGCAGAAGATCCTGCATGTGGATCTGCCGGCAATCGCTCCCACGATCGTGATCCTTCTCATCATGAACATGGGAACCTTCTTTACGGCTTCTACGGAAAAGCTCCTTCTTCTCCAGACAGACCTGAACCTCGGAGCATCCGAGACCATAGGAACCTATACATACAAACTCGGATTTGTAAGCCGTCAGTATGGCTATTCTGCAGCAACGGATCTTTTCACGAATCTTGTGAATTTTATTATGCTCATGATATCGAATGCCATTGCAAAACGTGTGTCCGATTCATCCCTGTTCTGATCGTGAAAGGAAGCGAATAATGTCAAAGCAAAATAATCCGAAAAATAATCCGAATAGAATAAAGCCCAATAAAGGAGACCGGGCTCTCGATATTCTGATCATCGTTGTCCTGATCATCATCGCAATTGTTGTCATGTATCCGCTGTATCTTGTCATCCTTGCGTCCATATCGGATCCCAGCTATATCATGAAGGGACAAGTATGGATCTTACCAAAGGGCATCAATTTCGAAGCCTATAAGAAACTTCTTGATGAGAAGATCATCTGGATCGGATACAGGAACGCCCTTTTCTATACGTTCTTCGGAACCTTCCTTCAGATGATCGTTACTACCGCGGCTTCTTATGCCTTATCAAAGAAGAGTCTTCCCGGAAGAAGCTGGCTTACGCTTTTCTTTGTATTCACGATGTACTTCACCGGCGGAATGATCCCCACATACCTTGTTGTCAAGCAGTTCGGCATGATCAATACCATCTGGTCTCTTCTGATCCCATGTATTTTCGGACCGTATAACCTGATCATCAGCAGAAACTATTTTGAGAACTCCATTCCGGAATCGGTTTATGAATCGGCGGCTCTTGACGGTGCGGGTCATATGAGGACATTTATTCAGATCGCCGTCCCGCTTGCGAAGCCCGTACTTGCCGTAATGTGTCTGAACTTCGCTCTTGGTCACTGGAATAATTACCTGGAGGCAACGATGTATATCACGGATGACAAGATTCAGACACTTCAGGTTTTCATCAAGAGAATCACGCTGCAGGCAGCCACCAATCTGGATTCCTCGTCAGGACTTGACATGGAGGCCTTTGTTGCGTCGATCCGGCAGACACAGCTTCTGAAGTATGCAATCGTTGTTGTGTCGGCGGTACCAATGGTCATTCTGTATCCCTTTATCCAGAAATACTTCGTAAAGGGTATCATGCTTGGCTCTGTAAAGGGGTGACATGAAAAAGTATTAAACTGCCGCGGAGCGGCGGTTTAGGTGTGAAAACATCAAAAATAAAATTTTTTAAGGAGGAAAATGATGAAGAAGTTTTTAGCAATGCTTCTTGCGACTGTAATGGTTCTTTCCCTTGCAGCATGTTCATCACAGCCTGCTGAGACACAGGCTGCCGCAACCGAAGCAGCAACTCAGGCAGCTACCCAGGCAGCTGCAACCCAGGCAGCGGCAACAGAGGCAGCCGCAACAGAAGCAGCAGAGACAGCTCCCGCGGCAGAAGGAAAATGGAACCTGGAAGGAACCATGTTCCCGCTTGCTGAGCCCGTTACATTCACGATTCTTGCATCGAACTACCGCTATGGTGATCTTCCGGACCTTGAAGTAAACGAGGACTGGCTTTCACTCTGTGCAGAGACCAATGTAAACTTTGAATTTGTAAAGCTTGGTGAGTACGATGCTCCCGAAAGCGGAACAAACCTTCAGATGCGTCTTATGTCCGGGGATTACGGTGATGCTATTATGACCTTATATCTCGACAACATGACCATTGCTGATATTGAGGAAATGGCAGCCGCAGGAATCGCGATCCCGTTCGATGATTTCATGATGGATCCCACAATCATGCCCTACTTCAATGAGCACGTTGTACAGAAGAACCCCCATCTTCTTAATTCTATGAAGTTCTCAGACGGAAAGTTCTATTCACTTTTCGGTGTCAAGGAAGATGCAAAGTATACCCAGTGCGAAGGCCTTATGCAGGTCAACCAGGACTGGCTCAAGCAGTGGCAGGATGCCAAGGGAATCGATCATACTCCCCAGGACCTTGCAGAGTTTGAGGATATGCTTCAGTACTTCAAGGACAATGATATGAACGGCAACGGCGATGCTACCGATGAGATCCCGTACTTCATTCCCGAGAACTGCTTCGGCGGAAACAGCTCCCTGGAAGCTTGCATGGGTATGTTCGGCATTGGACAGAAGGACTCCGGCGTTGACATGGACATCATGATCAATGATGACGGACAGTGCTACTACACCTTCACGACTGACGAGTACAAGGCAGCCATCAAGCAGTTTGGTGACTGGTATCAGAAGGGACTTATCTGGGAGGAGTGCCTCACAGGTAATGCCGACACCATCAACAGCATCATGGCAGAAGCCCAGACCAACCTTGGTGTTGTCAATATGGTTTATGACGCTGACGGATTTGATTACATGCTTCCTCCCAAAGCAGAAGGCTATACTGCCAAGTATCATACTCACCCCAATGTACGTAATGGTGCTGACACACAGCCTCAGTGCGTGATCACCGACAAGTGCGAGCATCCCGAGATTCTTGCAGCGTTCTATGATCTTCAGTACGATATGGAGAACACTTTAAGACTCCGTTATGGTTCAGATTTCCTCGACAACGGCGGACTTACCTACAATGACGAAGGACTTATGGTTCTTGCACCGGCACCCGGCACACCCGACCCCAATACTCCCGCAGAGAAAAAGGCCATCTGGGACATTCTTGGCACCATCATGTGCTATTCATCGGATAACCTTGAACTTGCCGATATCAACTCTCTTCTTGGAGACCGTGCATGCGTAAGAGGATCTGCTGCGTATATCGAGAATAATATCTGGAATACGACCGAAAACCTCTGGCCCAGATGTTCACTTCTGGCCGAAGTGGCTGATGACTATACCTTCCTTTTCACCGACATTCATAACGTATTTGCCGAGTACAGAGCTAAGTTCCTTACCGGCCAGATGGATGTAGATGCAGAGTGGGATAACTTCCAGGCTAAGCTTAAAGAACTCAAGGTTGACGATGCCATCGGTATGATTCAGCAGTCATACGACGCTTATTTGAACAGATAATATTCGGATACGGTTTTCGGAAAGTCTGATTAAGAAAAACGATCGGTAAATCTTTATAAAAGACAGTTTGACTTATTTAAGAAAGTACGGTAACCTGTTTACCGTACTTTTAATTCATATGAAAATTCATATGAAGAATTCGTCTTGTACATAAGGAGATTATTAGAGGATATGGATAGGGGAAAGGTATTTGATCTGATTGATCAGGAAAAAGAACAGTTATTTACATTTCTTTCAGAACTGGTAAGGATTGATTCTCAAAATTTCGGAGCCTATGGAAATGAGGTTGAGATCGCAGAGTATCTGAAAAGCGCATATGAAAAGATTGGCTTCAAGGCGGAGGTGTATTCCCCGTTGGAAGTTCCGGGCCTTACGGAAAACATCGATTACTATCCGGGAAGGCACCTGGAGGACAGAAGAAATGTATCGGTCGAGATTCCGGGTACCGGAAGCGGTCGAAAACTGATGCTCGCAGCTCATACCGATACAGTTCCGATCGGAAATCGTGAGAACTGGAGCTTTGATCCGCTGTGCGGAGAGATCCGGGACGGCAAAATCCTCGGGAGGGGAGCCTGTGATGATAAATATGGGTTGGCGTTGATATGGTTTCTTGTGAAGTTGTTTCAGGAAAATGGCATTACCCTTCCTTATAATCTGATTTCAGCTGCCTATTGTGATGAGGAATTCGGCGGCGGAAATGGTGCATTGGCGGCAAGCCTAAAGCATAATCCTGATGATATTGTGAATCTGGATGGCAGAATTGATGAGATTGATACCGCAGGAGCCGGCGGCGGAGAAATGGAAGGAATGGTTCGAACGATAGAACCCCAGGACTCCTGTGAAAAACTGATCGACGGAATCCAGATCGTACGCGAGGAATTGCTTCGGTTTAAGGAAGAAAGGCGAAGAGGTTTTCTGAAAAGAGAATTATTCCGGGACACCGTGGTTCCGGACACCTGCCTACGTTTTCTTGAAATCGATGCGGGCGGTGATCTGTCACTCAATGCATTTAAGATTCGTGTAGTGTTCTATACTTGTGAAAACGAGGAGGAGACCATGCGTAAATTGGATGTACTGAAAACAGTGATCAATTCCCGTCTGCATCCGTTGGGAATGGAATTTGGCGGATTTTCCATCACTACACGGTTTTTCCGTTTTTCGGAAGGGGATGCGCAAAACCATGCATTGGAGAAGATGTGTGACTGCATTCGTATCGTGTCCGGAGAGGAAATGCGGCCATGCGGGTCAAGCCTTTCAGATCTGCCGCTCATGATCAATCATGGGTCTCGAAGAGCATTCAGTTACGGTGCCGGGCGGGGATTTGATCAGGAAGGAGGTTCTCACCAGCCGGATGAGTTCATTGAATGCAGTTCTTTACTGCAGTTAACGAAAACCGTCGCAGCGTTCCTTCTTACCTATGGCGATTATGCGGTAGAAGACTGCGGGTCAAAAAATGAGTGATAGAAATGAGCAACATAAAAAGACAGCAATTGTTGGATTTGATGGTGCTGTCGATACCCGTGTCAGGGTAAGGAAAAATACTGAAGAGAAAGACGGGTATTTTACCCGTCTGTCCGACTTTGGACGCTGCCTTGCTGCCCATCAGGGAAAAAACTGCAGTTTTGAGTTGGAACGGATTTCCGAACATTTCGGAGGGAATGCTCCTTTAATCGCAAATGCTCTGAACGCCATGGGAACGGAGACGATCTGTATAGGTACCATGGGAGAAGAAAGACTTCATCCCGCTTTTCAAAGTGCAGGGTGCAGAAAGATTTCCTACGGTGATCCGGCTTCAACGCTTGCACTGGAATTTGAAGACGGAAAGACTTTTCTTGAGGAAAATCCGGATATTCCGGATGCCTGGAAAAAAATTCGGGCAAGACTTGGATGCGAAACAGAGGAATCGGTTTCTGAACTGTTTCAAAAAGCAGATCTTTTAGCTCTGGTCAACTGGAGTGAACTTCCCTATGCGGGAAAGCTCTGGAAAGAACTGTATTCCGATTGTTTTTCAGAGGTGGGTCCGGACCTCTCAAAATATGTATTTTTCGATCTGTGCGATATTTCCAGGCGAAGCGCCGCCGAGTGCATGGAAGTTCTTTCACTGATCGCAGCATATTCAAAAAAACGACGGACAGTTCTCGGGTTGAACAGGAATGAGGCTGAAGTTTTAGGAGATATCCTTCAAATTGGCACGGAGACGGAAAAAATCAGCCGGTATCTTCAGAAAATGTATGGGATTGCTGAAATTCTGGTTCATACAAGGACCATCAACACGCTCACTACGGATAATAGAATTTCGCTTTCCCAGAAGATCTGCACAGTAGAAAAGCCGGCTGTTCTGACTGGGGCAGGAGATCATTTCAGTGCGGCATACTGTCAGGCCCTGCTCTTATCACTGGACGCTGCAGAACGGCTGGCGTTTGCAACCCGATATGCGGAAAACTATGTAAGAACCGGCAAGATATAGTTTCGGTTTTGTTTCCTAAAGACAAAAGGAGATAGTTATGATTTATAAAATGAGAGAAAGCCGAGTTCTCAGAAAAATGAGAAACGGCGAAGTAGCCAACTGTATTAAACTCAATCTGTCCGAGCCGAGAAACGTGGAGATCGCAGCGATGTGCGGATATGATTGTATCTGGGTGG
>JAZUHZ010000227.1:0-18792 GCA_045642005.1 Candidatus Avilachnospira sp. | reverse complement strand
AGGACTGTCGAGGCAATATATTCGCTCAGTCCCTCATAGCCAAGATAGTCGGCCTTATACCACACGCCGTCCGATTCCCATTTCAACTGGTTTCCTTTGGTAGACTGCCGTTCTGACATCGAGGGACGGTTCTTCCTGTCTACTTTTTACAAGGGAGAGAGTTTTTGAATAATGCGGCGGCGCATTCACGCGACTTTAGTCATGTGAGGCTTCACGGCATAATTGTCTGTATCATTGATGCAAGATAAGTAAAGCAAAACGTTGACAGATGCTTTACAAGGTGATATCATTATTTCAGAAACTGGAGGTATAGTATGGCACAGACAATGGTAAATTTCAGAATGGACAATGAATTAAAGCAAAGTATGGAATCGGTATGCAGAGAATTGGGACTTTCCATGACAACTGCATTTACGATTTTTGCCAAGAAGGTAAGCCGTGAAAAAAGGATTCCTTTTGAGGTGTCTATGGATCCGTTTTATTCAGAAAGTAATATAAACTATCTGAAAAATCTTATTAAAGATGTAGAGGCAGGTAAGGAAAAGTTGATTCAACACGATCTTATAGAGGATTAACATATGAATCTCACGTGGACTGAAGATGCCTGGAACGATTACTGCCATTGGCAAAGTGAAGACAGGAAAACCTTAAAAAAGATTAATGATCTTATTAGAGATGTTAACAGAAACGGTTATGAAGGAATTGGAAAACCGGAGCCGCTGAAAGGAGATTTGTCTGGCTGGTGGAGCAGAAGAATTGATGAAGCAAACAGGCTTGTATACAGAATTTCCGATGGCAAAATTGAAGTACTTCAGTGCAAAGGCCATTATGATAAATAATAGGGACAGTGAGAAACCGCAAGTAATCTCGGGTAAGAGAATAAAGCTTAAGCCGGAAGGAGGCGTAGTCAATATGTGTAAAGCACTGGATGATCTTGAAAAGAATGCAAAAGCAGAAGGAAAAGCGGAAGGAAGAGCGGAAGGAAAAGCGGAAGGAAGAGCGGAAGGCGAGGCAACAGGCGATGATAAGCGCAGGAAATCTATGGCTAAGAGTCTATATGCGCAGGGTGTGAGTATCAGCATTATTGCCAATGCCGCCGAGGCTACGGATAAAGATGTAAGAGAGTGGCTTGGCCTTCAGCCGGCGTGAGGCGGTAGTACGAAATATTAGCTAAAACAGTAGCCCCCCGGACTTTTGTCCGGGGGGCTGTCCTACAATCATGATTGGTACCGCTTATTCGTGGAACAGGTAGGAATACTTCCTTCTCTGCTCCATCAGGATAGTGCGGACTCTCTCCTTCTCTGCTTTACCGTAATACTTTTCCTCCTCCAGGGCCTCGGTGATATCATTCCAGGTGAAGCGGAAGGTGATATTTTCACCGTACAGTTCTTCAGATACGGTGAGCGCATCGTAAAAACTGTCACAGAGGGTTTTCCCGTGGACGGTATCCATCAGTTCATATATTTCACCGCTCATCGGATAGTCCAAAGTGGTATCAGACAGGAGAGAACTTCCGTTATCAAAGATCGGACAGAGGTGAAAGCGGCCGGCTGGATCACATAATACTGCGATGTTGTGGGTATGACGGTCCTCATTCAGAAGCAGGGCATCCACGGTGAGAATCTTATTCATATAAATTCCGAAATCCCGGATCCCGGTCATGCTTTCGACCTGCTCAGTAAGAAAACGGAGTCTTTCCCGGATCTCGGAGATCCCGTAGAGCATGGCACCGATGCTTTTTCCGTAACGGTTTCGGAACAGGCGCTCGATGGTGATCATCTGCCATCCTGCGGGAAGGAAATCGCTGCTCTTTGAGCCTTTGAGAAGGCTTTTCTTATAGGAGATTTCTTCAGTTTCGTAGCGGACAAATTCCGAAGGATGCAGGGACGAAAAGGAAAGGACTGTCGAGGCAATATATTCGCTCAGTCCCTCATAGCCAAGATAGTCGGCCTTATACCACACGCCGTCCGATTCCCATTTCAACTGGTTTCCTTTGGAAGACTGCCGTTCTGAACCTTTCAGCTGGTTTTCAAAAAGCGTTATCATTTTCGAATCACCTCAATATAAAAGTCATCGTCCGCCATTCTTCCCCCGGTCTTCTCTATGATGAGGAGCGGGTCGTAGAAGGGAAGACCCAGATGCTCGAGCATGAGCTTCATCTTGTCCCGGGTTTCCGGGAAAACACGTTCTTTTAAGAATTCTTCGAACTGGTCATAATCCGGCTCGGTGACCGTACCGAAAGCCCGATTCAGGATCGTATCTGTATAATTCTTGATTTTCACTTTCCGGTGCATCTCGTCTGCATCAATCACGGTGCAGATTTCTCCATTTCTCATGTACAGAAGCCGTAGGGGATATTCCTGGGGCTTGATCTCGTACTTCCGGATCAGCTCCGGCGATTCGTCCAGAAGTTTCAATGCGAAACATAATGGCCCTGAGACCTCGGTTTTCCCGTTTTCCCAGTATTCCACGGTTTTTACAGAAACCCATAGAAGAGAAGCAAATTCTTTTCTGGAAAGACCGCATTTCTTCCGGATCCGCCGGATGTCGTCTGAAGACAGGACTTCTTTGATGGCAAATTTTCTTTCGTCCATATCACACCTCCGAAATGAGTATATACTAAAAATTAGTAATAATCAATAGAAATAATACTACTATTTCGGATATCTCTGAAGAGATTGTATTTTGCTGCAGAATGTTTGTTTGAAATGCCTTTCATTCAACTGACAGTTAATGGCAAAGCGCCGGGCATATGGTAGACTTATGAAGGAAGAGGACGAACAAAATTTCCATAAGTATCAAAAAAAACAGACATATGGAAATTTTGGATTGATTTTTCCCTGAAAAGCGGCTATACTGTTTGATATAAAATTTCCATAACTCAATAATTTTGATACTTAAAGTAAAAAAGGAGACCGGAATGATTGGGAGAACAGAAGAAAAAAAGCTGCTTCAGTCGCTTCTTTTGGAGGAAGAGTCTCAGTTTGCGGCAGTATTCGGCAGGCGACGTGTCGGGAAAACCTATCTGGTCAGGGAAAGCTTCAATTATTCTTTTACATTTCAGCATACCGGGATCAGCAACATTGAGAATGAGGCAAAAAACCGGAAGCGGGCGCAGCTTGATAAATTTGCCGAGTCCCTTGCAGCGGCCGGGCATCCGTGTACAGGGAGGCTGGAAACGTGGAATGATGCCTTCAATGCGCTGAAAGAAGTGATAAAAAACTCAAAAGACCGGAAAAAGGTGATATTTATCGATGAACTGTCATGGATGGATACCAAAGACAGCGGTCTAATCTCGGCCCTGGAGAATTTCTGGAACGGATGGGCAACGGCGAGAAAGGAAAAAGATATCGTTCTGATCGTATGCACCTCGGCAACCTACTGGATGATTGGCAATATCGTCAATGCAAAAGGCGGACTCCATAACCGGCTGACGGCACAGATCTATCTGAAACCGTTCACGTTAAAGGAATGTGAAGAGTACCTCGATTCCAGGAAAATCATTTTCAACCGCCACCAGATCCTTCTGTGTTACATGATCATGGGAGGCGTGCCGTATTACTGGAGCCTTCTGAAAAAGGGAAAGAGCCTTCCGCAGAATATCGACGACCTGTTTTTTAAGGAAGGAGCCATGCTGGAAAACGAGTATGAGAACCTTTACCGGGCGCTTTTTGCAAAGCCAAACCAGTACATTGCCATTGTAGAGGCGCTGGCTTCTGCCAATAAGGGAATCAGCCGGGAAGAAATCTGCAGACTCACGGGGATCCGCGGCTCCGGTGATCTGACCAGAAAGCTGACCGAGCTTGAGAACTGCGGGTTTGTCAGAAAATATATTCCGTTCGGATGCAAAAGCAGAAATGCTCTGTATCAGCTGATCGACAGCTATACGCTTTTCTATCACAGGTTCCTGAAAGACAGAACGAATGACGAAAACTTCTGGGAGAACAATATCAATTCTCCGGCGATAAGAGCCTGGAGCGGTGTGGCATTTGAAAGGGTATGCCTTCTTCATATTGCTCAGATCAAGGCGGCGCTTGGCATCGCGGGAGTTTATACAGATGTCAATGCATGGCAGTGCGGGAAAGATGCGGAGAAAGGCCTGTACGGATCACAGATTGATCTCCTCATCGTCAGAAGGGACCAGATCATCAATCTCTGCGAAATGAAATACGCGGAAGACGATTTTGTTCCGGATGCGCAGTTTGACCGCAGTCAGAGAAGGAAAATATCCGATCTGCAGAACGGAACGGGCGCAAAATACGCGATCCACTCCACCCTGATCACGACGTACGGCACAGAGCAGAACGCCTATGCCGGAAACATTCAGGCCGTGATCACGGCGGAGGAATTGTTCGGATAAGGAACAGAAAGTTTTGTAAATACCTTTAAGATAGTACACCCCGGACGTTTTGGCCGGGGTGTTGTTACCTTTCACACATTGACCAGGCGCCCTCGGGAGTCTGCGAGACAGAAACCGTACGGCGGCAGAGGCATTGACCGGAAATTCGTCAAGAGGGATGTGAAATCAGGGAAATCCGACAGTTTCACATCCCTCACATTTTAGGCAGGGATGTGAAACCAGCTGGATGAGGCGATTCCCCATCCTTTTTTCGCGGTTTTTTGGCTCGAAAGGATGTGAAACCCCTGCTCTCGGACATTTTCACATCCTTTTCAACCCTTCCAGACCCCAAAAAAGGATGTGAAAACCCGCTTTTCAGACATTTTCCCATCCCTCGCATTTTCAGGAGGGATGGGAAAGCAGGCAAACTGACCTGTTTCACATCCTTCTGACCGTGACCACGGAGGTTAACAGGCAGGAGAAGGATGTGAAAAACGCAAAATCGGGCAGGTTCACATCCCTCTCTTCAGGCTGGTTATGGTGTGACGTGTAACGCCACGCTTAAAAACTGTTAATTTAAGAAAAAATTTTCTTTCTTTCTTCAAGTCAACGTGCTAAAATATACGCGGAGTAATGTGGGCAGGCAGCAGACTGTCCGTGTTTTGGGTACTTGTTTTATGGAATATCTGACAGCGGGATTAAAGGTTTATATATACGTGATGGCTTTTATCTTCGGGGCGGTGTTCGGAAGCTTTTCAAACGCCTGGGCCTACCGGATCGTACACCACGAGAATATCGCGAAGGGCAGGAGTCACTGTGCGGAATGCGGACATGAGCTTTCGGCCCGGGATCTTATCCCGGTGGCAAGCTACCTGTCCCTTGGAGGGAAATGCCGCTACTGCGGAAAGAAGATCTCTCCGAGATATCTGATCGTGGAACTTTTGTGCGGCACGTATTTTGTGTCCATTGTGGCTGTGGCAGGCCTTTCGGTGACCGCCGTGCGGCTTCTGATCCTCGGATGCATCCTTCTGATCTCGTCTCTGGTGGATCTTGATATTATGGAGATCCCGGAAGGCATGATGATCGCGGGAGCAGTGATCTCTCTGCTTCGATTCCTCGAGGGCGTATCCGTCGGTTCGTTCTTTCTCGGCCTTGTTCCGGCTGCGGCGCTCCTCCTTCTTGTCCTTCTCATGGATAAGATCATGAAGCGGGAGACCATGGGCGGCGGGGATATCAAGCTGATGGCGGTGCTCGGACTTCATTTCGGCGCCGGTGAGGCTGTGCTCATCATGGTGGTCGCATGCATCATCGGAATCATCGCCGCCTACGCCACCGGAAAGGGAAAAGGAAAAGCGTTTCCGTTCGGACCTTCCCTGGCAGCGGCCGCGTGGATCACTGCCTTATGCGGCGCACCTCTTATGAACTGGTATCTGTCCTTCCTGTAAGGACTGTTTCGATAGAAAGGGTTATTATGGCAACATCAATGCTTGGATTTGACATCGGTACCTCCCAGCTGAAGATCGTACACTGGAACGGTACTTCTGTCGTGAAGATGGTCAGCGCGGATATGCCGGACAACATGATCAAGAATGACGCGATCATTTCCTATGACGCAATGGCTGACTTTATCAGGGAGGTATGTAAAGCACACGGTCTCAGGGAGAAAAAGGCTGCGCTGATTCTGCCTGCGCAGTTTACGTTCCTCCGGAGACTTACGGTACCGTATATGTCCGAGGAACAGATGCGGGTGAACCTTCCGTATGAGTTCAAGGATTTCCTGAATGACAATAAGGACAAATACTACTACGACTATATCATCAACGAGATCATAAAGGACGAAGAGGAAAAGCCCAGGGAAATGGACATTTTCGCTTCGGCTGTTCTGAAATCGGTGATCGAGGACTACCGCGGGATGTTCCGGAGGGCAGGACTCAGGCTTCTCATCGGTGTGCCGCAGGAAATCCCGTATGTCAATCTCCTGAAAACGAAAAATGTGGAGAAGACCTCCGAGTGTGCCATCCTTGACCTCGGTCATATGTCCACAAAGCTTGATATTTTCACGGGCTCCGCTTTTGATACCTCCCGTGTGATCGAGATGGGCTTAAAGGATGTGGATCTGGCCATTGCCGAGAACGAGAACGTGGACGAACATGTGGCGAATGGCTACAAGATCGCGGATCATAACGGCTGCCAGACCTGCGAACAGGCGAAGGCGGTTTACGCTTCAATAGCTGCGGATGTCAGAAAGGCAGTCAACTTCTACAGTTTCTCCAACCGGGAGTCGAACCTTTCCGACCTGTATATCTGCGGCGGCGGTGCCAATATCCCGGAACTTGTCCGGACCATCGGTGAAACCCTCGGCGAGCTGACCATTCACGATATCCGGGAGCTCCTTCCCGAGACAAAGGATGAGGAAACCAATCCTTCCCAGTTTGTGCAGGCCGCCGGTGCTTCCATGCAGTCTCCGAAAGCAGGCGTAGATACCCTGAATGTGGTGATCAAGGAGAAATCCCCGCTGCCCATTGGAAAGACTATCCTTGGCATCGTGCTCGTTCTCGCGGCCGCTGCATGCTTCTCTCATTTCCTCGTATACAACCGGCTGAAGGCAGTGGACGAGGCAAGAGCCGAAGTCTCGAGAGTCCGCGCCCAGCATGATTCTTATATCAATTATCTGACCGATTATGACGATGTGGCGGCGGAATATGCCCGGTACAGTATCGGATGGATGACGGATACCGAAAAGAACAGAGTCGACCGTGGCCGGATCCTGGAGATCATCCAGACCGAGATTGCTCCGAGAGCGACGGTTACTGAGATCAGTATAACGGAGAATACCGCTACGGTGGATGTGACGGAATGCTCGCTTTCCATGATTTCCGAGATCGTGGGGGAGCTTCTTGAACTTGAGGACGTGGCAACGGTCAAGATGTCCTCCGCGACGAGTGAAGATGCTCAGAATGACCTGGAGGGTGCTACCATCATCTTCAATATGGTAGGAAGAGGAGGTACAAAGTAATGACAGCTTTAACAAGAAGTTTTACCAAGAGGGAAAAAACGCTCATGCTCCTTCTTTCTATTCTTGTGCTTACCGCAATCTATTACTTTGCGGTCCATCTTCCCTGCAAGACCGCGATTGAAGAGGCACGGAGCGAGAAAGAGGCGCTGGAGACGGAAAATGCCGTGCTCCAGGCTAAGTGCGCAAGGAAGGATCAGATGCAGAAGGAACTGGATGAGATCTTTGCCGGAGGCGATGCCAAAGAGGTTCCGCGGTATGACAATATTGCGGCTGTGACAGAGTATCTGAATTCGGCACTCAGCCAGACCAACAGCTTCAACGTGACCTGCGGGGATGTAAGATTTGATGAAAATGCGGCGATCTACCGCCGCCCGGTACAGATCCGGACCAATCTGTATGGTTACAGCGGCGTGCAGCGGGTGATTTCAAAGCTCTTCAACTGTCCGTATCTGAGCCAGATCTCGACAATCCATATTACGCCCTATAACCGGAGAGGACAGATCGAGAGCAATAACATTGAAGACAGAGATGTGAGCGTAGGCATCTCTATGGATTTTTACGAGGGTAGACAGAAATGAGAAAACTGGTAAGAAAAGCAGCAGCATTTTTTCTGGCTCTGATATCGGTCCTCGCTCTTTGTATCACAGCATACGCAGAAGAGGAGGAAAAGGATTACAGAATCTATGACCCGATGTGGGAATGGGATTCGGAGGACACGGCAATCGGTTTCTGGGAAAAGCCGGAAAGCGGTACAAACTATTTTGTAAGGCTTTATAAGGGGAGCTCTCTTGTATTTGACTGGAGAAAGGTCACGACCAACAGGTATGATTTCACCTTGCAGGTGATAAAAAAAGGTACCGGCATCTACACGTTTGAGGTATATCCCCAGAAGGGCGGCGTGGAGATGGCGGTAAGGTCCGACGAGCTTGAGGTAACTTCCACGATGCTCTCTGCCATGAAGAAAAAGGAGAAGGCGGACGCTCAGGCTGAGGCTACGGCAGACGGCTGGCATTCCTATCCGCAGAATCTGTGGACCTACGGGAAAGGAAACAACACCCTGGCCAAAAATGAGTGGATGGACATTAACGGTGCCACATATCATTTCGATGCCAACGGGTATATGGCCACCGGCTGGAAGCTGATCAGCGGTGTTTATTACTACTTTGACCCGCAATCGGGGGCTCTTTACAGAAATTGCACCACCCCGGACGGCTATCTTGTCAATGCAGATGGTGCCTGGGTGGATGAGGCCGGAAATATCGCGCATACGCAGGCTTCCCAGGGAAAGAAGACGACGACAAGCCTGGCAAAGAATGTTTCAATCTCCATTAAGGAATCCGGCGCGGACGGCGTGGTGAAAAATGCCGAAGTAACCGGATGCTCCCACGGGACGATTCTTAGTTCGGTGTTTTCGACGCCCTATGAGCGGTGGACACCGGGTTCGGCGGTTCGGCTTACGGTTACGTTCACCCCGAGAGACGGTTATGAAGTGAATTATCAGACGAAGATCAGCTGCTCCAACGGTTCCGTGGTCAGCTGGTCCGGGAAGGACCCTGTGACGGTTCTGATCGACTACACACCAAAGATGCGCCTCGAAGCGCCGAAGAATGTGTATGTTGATTCCATAGGTACGGTCAGATGGCTGAAGGTTCCTCATGCCAAGGCTTACCGGGTGACGCTCTCGTATAACGGGAACTCTTCCAAAAAGTCGTATACCGTTACCGATAACTGGTTTGAGATCATGGAATATGCCAATCTCGAATATGATGCGGTAGATATCAAGGTTTCCGCGCTGTATTCAGCCAACAAGTCATCAAGTGTGTACCTCGAGAGTGAGGCGGTTTCGGTCGGCTCGGTAAGTTACTTTGAGGAGCATGAGCCTGTGATCAGCGGTGAGTTCGGCGGAACCATTGAAAATATGTTCTATAAAGACGAATCCGGACAGAAGGTGACCGGCTGGCAGGAGATCGGCGGCAAGTGGTATTACTTCGGAAAAGACAAATACGCCGTGGGCCCCGGATGGTTCCAGGATACGGACCAGAACTGGTACTGGTTTGACGCGAATCATGTGATGCAGGTCGGAACGATCAACGATGGGACGGCGGATTACTTCATGAATGACGGAAGCAACGGCAGTTACCCGTACGGCGCGTGGGTACATTAATATATGGTATAAAAAACGGGCAGCACCTTTCGGTGCTGCCCGTTTTTTATCCGAAGGTGCTGCCCGCTTTTTATGTGGCTTACTTTTTTACGAACCGGGCCAGGGTTTCGATGATGGCTTTTTCGTTGATGGGCTTTGTCAGGTGGGCGTTCATGCCGGCGTCAAAGGCGTTTTTACGGTCCTCGTCAGAGGCATTGGCGGTCATGGCGATGATCGGAAGAAGGGCGAAGCGTTCGCCTTCAAGTGCGCGGATGGCCCGGGCGGCTTCATACCCGTTCATGACAGGCATCTGGATATCCATAAACACGCAGGTGAAATAGCCATCTTCTGCATTCTGCACCTTTTCCACAGCCTCCCGGCCGTTTGCGGCAGTTTCCACGATGAGGCCCATATCTTCGAGAATATCGGTTCCGATCTCCCTGTTGAGCTCATTATCATCCACAAGGAGGACTCTCTTATCCTGTAAGAAGCTTTGGTCAATCTCACGGCCCTCTTCCTCACCGGCGATCTGAGAGCGGTCACAGGGATTAAGATCCACGAGACAGCTGACATCGGTTCCCTTTCCTTTCTCGCTTTGGATATCGATCTTTACGTCCATCATATCGGCCAGACGCTTTACGATCGACATGCCGAGTCCGGTACCCTGAATGCCGCTCTGCGTGGCGGTGTCCTCACGTTCAAACTCATCAAAGACCTTTGCCAGGAATTCGGGACTCATCCCGATGCCGGTATCTTTCACACGGAACAGGTAGCGGTGCTTTCCGCTTTCTTCGCAGGCAAGCTGTTCCGTCGTATACCATACGGTACCGCCGGCCGGGGTGTACTTGATGGCATTGGAGAGGATATTTAAGAGGATCTGATTCATCCGGAGCACGTCGCAGTTCACATACGGATCAGTAACCTTTGTGAAATCGGTCCGGAAATCCACGCTTTTATTTTCGGCAAGCTCTTCGACAATCGCAATGAGTTTTTTATTGTTCTCCAGAAGATTTACGGGAACCGGCTCCAGACTGACTTTTCCGGCTTCGATCCGGGACATATCCAGGACGTCATTGATCAGGGTCAGAAGATGGTCACCGGAGAGGAGCACCTTATCCAGACAGTCATTCAGTACCTTTTCATCGTCAAGGTTCTTTTTGGCAAGATTGGTGAAACCGAGGATGGCATTCATGGGAGTGCGGATGTCATGGCTCATATTGAAAAGGAAGTTGGTTTTTGCGGTATTGGCCTCTTCGGCTGCGAGGAGCGCCAGACGGTCCCTTTCCTCATTCATCAGACGCTTCATGAAATCCTCCCGCTGTTTGGTAACCGTGAAGGAATAGATGCAGACCGCGCTGACCATGAACCCTACGGAGTACATGGGAGCATCGGGCCAGAGAAGCTGACCGAATCCGAAAATAAGCGGAATGAAGGAGAAGATCATTGTGGTGATGGCGCCGTTCTGACGGACGTCGGCGGGATCGGTGTGTTTCTGGAAAAGAAGGTTGAATCCATAGATGATGAGAAGGACGTAGTAGGACATCTGGATGGCGAAATTGATCGTTCGATGTTCATAGGTATGATAGACGGCCTCTTCATCGATGTAGAAGAATTTTTTTGTCCAGAGGTTGCCGATAATGATGGAAATCTGCAGGATGAGGAGAATGTAGCGGGCAAGGACGAAGAACCGTTTCATATTCGCGCTGCCCTGGGCATAATTCAGGGTGTAGCCGGACCACATGAAAGCGGCGACCGCCGCGAACAGATGGAAGCCATAGCTAAAGACAATGTAGGCATTCCGGTGGGTGTACTCAAACAGAACTCTGGAAGTCAGGGTGCCCCAGATGCAGTCCTCTGCGGCAAAAAGCATAAAAAAGATCAGCAGACGGCAGAAAGGGACATCGACGGTTTCCTTATAATCTGTCACCCGTGTTCGTGAAAAGATGATCGCATTGACAAAGACGGCGACCCCTGCAACGATCGCATACAGAAGTCCGATATCCATGCTCATACAGCACCTCCGGAGAAAACTTCTACAAATACAATATAGTACCCAGGACTCCTGTTGTCAAGAATTCCTTCCTATATATGGGAGGGAATTATATTTTTCTATGGGTTGCTGTGGACTATTTTGCTTTAAAGTTGTATACTCAAATAAATATGCGAAAAAGGGTGCTGTCATGAAGGAAAAAATGAAAAAGTACCTGTCCATGGCGCTGCGCCAGGACCTGAAAACCGAAGAAGATGTGATGAATGACTGTGTGAGCAAGGCAAACAGTGCCCTGTTTCTGACAGTGATTTCCGTGATCCTAACGATCCTTAATGTCTATAACAGGTGGTGGTTTATGGCTTCCACCACGTTTGTTCTGATCGTAGGCTTTGTGATGGCATATCTTTTTGCCAAAGCTTTCCGGAAGCCGGAGCATTCCGCCGCCGTCATGGCGCTGATGGTGGGACTGATTTTCAGCGTCTATCTCGTGAACGGAGAAAACGAGGGGTTTGCGGCCCTCTGGGTTCTTTTAGTGCCGCTGATCGGCATGGGTGTCCTGTCCTTAAAGAGCGCCCTGATCCTGGATCTGTATTTCCAGATTCTTCTTGTCATCCTGTTCTATACCCCGCTCCGGGAGAGGATGCGGGAGTTTTACAGCGCCACCTTCATCATCCGGTTCCCTGTCCTTTATTTCTGTTCTTTTGGGTCATCTGTGATCTTAAGCATCCAGAAGCAGTACTATATCAATCTGGTAAAGCGTCAGGGAAACCGGGATTCCCTCACGGATCTCTGGAACCGGAACGCCTGCATGCAGTTTATGAAAGCCAATAAGGAAAATCCGGACTTAAGCATTGCCTTCCTTGACTTAAACGGTCTTAAGGATGTGAATGACACGCTGGGGCACGCTGCCGGCGACGAGTACATCGTGGGCTGCGCGGAATGCATGAGACGGGCTTTTTCCGAGGGGACTCTTTTAGCCCGGATCGGCGGAGACGAGTTTGCGGCCATCGGAAGCTTTTCGGAGGAGAAATGGACGGCACAGATCGCTAAGTTCCGCAGGGAAGTGGCTGCATGGAGAGGCAGGCTTGTGGAGACCATGACGGTATCCGTGGGAAGTGCCGCTCTCCGGGACCATCCGGATCTTACGGTGGAGCAGCTTCTGAAAACCGCCGATATGGCGATGTACCAGGAGAAGTCGGAATTCTACAAAGCCGTCAAGCCCCACGATTTCGAGTACGATTATCTGACAGGTCTTTCCTGTTCCAATAAGTTCCACCGGGACGGAAATCTCCTGATCAACGCCCATCCGGACGAATATACGCTTGTGTATATTGACTTTGTCCGCTTTAAGGCAATTAATGAACTCTTCGGTGTTTCCGCGGGAGACGCGCTTCTTCGGGCAACCGGCGAGGAAATCAAAAAATGTACCGGGCAGGAAGATCTGCCGTGCCGCTTAAGCGGTGACCGTTTTGCAGTGCTCCTTCATAAAGACGCCGATGTGAATGCGTTTGTGGCCCATATCCATGCCTTTATTCAGAAATACGATCTTCCGTATGAGATTATCTGCAACATGGGAATCTATCAGGTGGAAAAGGGAATCTCCATTGCAGGAGCCTTGGACCGTGCGATCCTGGCGCTTTCCACCGTGAAGGGAAGCTATGTCGAGAAGCAGGCCTGGTATACGGACGAGATGCACGAAAAGTTGATCTCCGAGCAGGAGATTGCCGGAATGGCCGGTGTGGCGCTTTCGGAGCATCAGTTTATCCCGTATTTCCAGCCGCAGTATGACAGCAATACCGGAAAAATGACCGGTGCGGAAGCTCTGGCCCGTTGGAATCACCCTGTCAGAGGACTTATCTCCCCCGGATTCTTCGTTCCGATCATGGAAAGGGTGGGGTATGTGTCTCAGCTTGACATGTATATGTTTGAGGAAAGCTGCCGTTTCCTTTCTTCTCTCCGGGAAAAGGGCATGACACCTGTCCCGGTTTCCACGAATTTCTCCCGGTATGATATTTTCAGGGACGGATTTGTCGGAAATCTGGAGAAGATCCGGGAGAAATACGGCGTGGAGGCAAGTCTTCTTCATATCGAGATCACGGAGTCGGCCGTAACGGGTTCAAGTCATCAGGTCAATCTGATCGTCGAGAACCTGCATCAGAAAGGATATGTCGTGGAAATGGATGACTTCGGAAGCGGCTATTCCTCGCTGAATGTTTTAAAGGAGATTGATTTCGATATCATTAAACTGGATATGCGTTTCCTCACGGATTCTGACAGCAAACGCGGCGGTACGATCCTCAATTCCGTAGTACAGATGACAAAGGAACTGAATATGCCGGTGATCGCAGAAGGCGTGGAGACCAGAGAACAGGCCGAATACCTGAACAGTATGGGCTGCTACCGGATCCAGGGCTACTATTATTCAAGGCCTGTGCCGGAAAATGACTTTATCGATCTTATGAAGAAGGAAAAGTAACGAAAGGAAATCCGCTATGGACAGAAAAGAAAAAGCCGCGGTGAACGGGCTCGCGGTTGCCTCCCTGGTCTTCGGGATCCTGGCGATCCTTACCTCCTGGACCGTGATTCCGGCTGTGATGAACGCCCTTTTTGCACTGATGTTTGCATCTCTCTCCAAAGGATGCCGGAAAAAGTGCGGGATAGCCCTTGCCGGTATGCTCCTCGCCCTTTCCGCCATCGTGATCGCCCTGATCGCAGCGGCGGTGTTCTTCGAACTGGCGGTGGACTTTGTCAACAGCCTTTCCGGAAGCCGTGAGGAGATGCTCCGGGATCTTCTCGATGCTCTTCCGGGCTTAAAGGGGGTGTGAGCATGCTCAGAATAAGAGATATCAAAGCCTATGCCAGAGAAACGCTCCTCGGTCGTTACGGAACGGTGATCGGAGCTTATTTCCTGTCGGGACTGCTCCGTTTCCTGTGCCTTCTGCTGACTGTCCTGAGCCTCCTTCTGGCACTCGGAAACACCAATCGGTTTTCTCCCTTTGTGAGAGAATATATTCCGTCTTTCCGGCCGGTGCCGGCGCTTTCCGTACTGTGCGCGGTCCTGTTCCCGCTACTTCTTCTTTTTTCCGTGATCCTTAGCGTATGGTTCGGATTCGGGCGGGAAAAACTGATCCTGAATCTCTGCCGCGGCAATACTTACGGCGTCGGAGATATCTTCTACGGCTTTCGTTCCGGTTCCCATCCGTGGAAAGTCGTGGCGCTTTATATTGTGCGCTATCTCCTCATCGAGGTGAATCTGCTTCTTCCGCTCCTTACCGAGTGGATGGCCACGGCATCGGGATACCGGTATTTAAAAGGCCATACGGATCTTGGAACCCCCTGGGGAATCGCCATTTTCGTGGTGAGCCTTCTCACAGCTTTGTGGATCGTGTGGCTGGAACTCGGATTTTCCTTTGCGGACACCGTGCTCATAGACCATCCGGAAACAGAGGTTATTGATGCCTTCCGGGAGTCCCTGCATATTTTGAGATTCAGAAAACTGAAACTCCTTGGATGCGTGGTAAGTTTTATCCTGTGGGGGATGCTCTGGTCTCTGATCCCGGTGGCCGGGCTCTGGATCGGACCGTTTATCGAGGCATCCATGACCATCTTCTACCTGAGCGCCCGCGGAGAGAGCGGGTGCATCCCTGCGGTGCGGGCATTTGCCGCAGGAACCCCGGAGCCGGAAGTTTCCGGGCCGGAACCCGTTCCGGCGGAGGGGCAGGAACCTGTCGTGTTCCCGGAAGAGGCAGTCCCTGAAACCCTCTCCCCGGATTCATCGGCGCCCGCGGAGGAGCCTGCAGCAGAAATCACAGAGAACGCTGAAATAAATGCAGCAAATGAGCCGAGCAGCGAAACGGAGGAAGAGCTATGAAATGTCCCTATTGCAATGCCCAGGATACCAAAGTCATCGATTCCAGACCGGCGGACGACAATGCCTCGATCCGGAGGCGGCGCCAGTGTGAAGCTTGCGGCAAGCGTTTCACAACCTATGAGAAACTGGAGACCCTTCCCCTCATGGTGATCAAGAAAGATGAGACGAGGGAGGCATATGACCGCTCCAAGATCGAAGCCGGAATCGTGACCAGCTGCCACAAGCGGCCGGTTTCCATCGAGCAGATCACCCGGATCATTGATGAGATTGAAAACGAGATCTTTGCCGAAGGGGATCAGGAGATCCCGACGGCGGTCATCGGTGAGAAAGTAATGGAGAAGCTGAAAGGTCTCGATGAGGTCGCCTATGTGCGTTTTGCCTCCGTATACCGGGAATTCAAGGATGTGAAGACCTTTATGGATGAGATCGGAAAGCTTCTCATTAAGCAGCCGAAATGACGGTACTCGGGAAACTTTGCCCGACTTTCCGGGCGGAGAGTGTGTACGGGATCGACTGGCAGGACGCGTATGATCACGGAAAACGGGGCATCCTCTTCGATATCGATAATACCCTGGTGCCTCATGATGCGCCGGCGGACGAAAGGAGCCGGGCTTTTCTGAAAGCGCTTTCCTCAAAAGGGTTCCGGCTGATGATCCTTTCCAATAACAAAGAACCGAGGACCTCTTCTTTCGCGCTCAGTGCAGGTATCCCGTATCTTTTCGATGTGCATAAGCCCTTTCCTCTGGGTTACCGGAAGGCGATGACCCTCCTCGGGCTTTCGGAAAAGGAATGCCTTGCGGTCGGCGACCAGCTGTTTACGGACATCCTCGGAGCGAATCTTGCAGGAATCGAGTCGGTTTTAGTGGATCCTCTGGCCCCGGAAACCGACAGATGGTGGATAAAACTAAAAAGAGTCGCGGAAATTCCCATAAAACACTTGCATAATATGCAAAGAACCATTAAAATAACAAAGGATTTTTGATTGGAGGAAAATAATCATGATAGACGCAGGAAGTTTCAGAAACGGTATTACAGTAGAAATCGACGGACAGGTTCTCCAGATCGTGGAGTTCCAGCACGTAAAACCCGGTAAGGGCGCAGCTTTCGTTCGTACCAAGCTGAAGAATGTGATCAACGGCGGTGTTGTTGAAAAGACATTCCGCCCCACTGAGAAGTTCCCGGCAGCACGTATCGACAGAGTGGATATGGAATACCTTTACAAGGATGGAGATCAGTATGTATTCATGAACAATGAGACATACGAGCAGCTTTCCCTCGGCGATGACATTTGCGCAGACGCAATGACCTTCGTGAAGGAAAATGATATCTGCAAAATCTGCTCTTATAACGGTTCCGTATTTTCAGTAGAGCCCCCCATGTTTGTTGAACTTGAGATTTCTGACACCGAGCCCGGATTCAAGGGTGACACGGCAACCGGCGCAACAAAGCCCGCAACCGTTGAGACCGGTGCACAGATCAATGTTCCGCTTTTCGTGAATATCGGCGACAAGGTTCAGATCGATACACGTACAGGAGAATACCTTAAGAGAGTCTGATGATTACTTTTATAGACAGATTAAATGAATCTTGCGAAAATGCATTTACAAAAGCCGGCTTTGAAGCCGGCTTTGGTCGTGTTAATGTGAGTTCGCGCCCCGATCTGTGTCAGTACCAGTGCAACGGAGCTCTTCCGTCTGCAAAGAAAGCACACAGAAAACCGATGGAGATCGCAGAGGAGGTGGCGGCCGTTCTCCGGGAGGACCCTGCTTTCCAGAGAGTTGAGACCTGCATGCCGGGATTTATCAATATGGATATCCACCCGGCTTTTCTGGCAGCGCATCTCGACGAGATGAACCGTGACGGAGATCTCGGGATCAACAAATGCGAAGCACGCCGGGTGATCGTCGATTACGGCGGAGCCAATGTGGCCAAGCCCTTACATATCGGGCACCTCCGGTCCGCAGTGATCGGAGAAGCCGTGAAGCGGATCGGAAGAGCCCTTGGATATGACACCATCGGTGATGTCCATCTCGGGGACTGGGGCCTTCAGATGGGCCTCATTATCGAGGAGTTAAAAGACCGGAACCAGACGGAATTCACCCTTTCCGATCTGGAGGAGATCTATCCGGCAGCAAGCGCTAAGTCAAAGGCCGTCGGCGAGGACGGAAATCCCACCCCCGAGGCGGTTTTGTTTAAGGAGCGGGCGCTTACGGCAACGAAGAAGCTGCAGGCCGGGGATCCGGAGTGTACCCGGATCTGGGAACGGATCATGGAGCTCTCGAAGGCCGACCTCAAAAAGAACTATGACAACCTGAACGTTCAGTTTGAGCTCTGGAAGGGCGAGTCGGATGTGCAGAAGTACATTCCCGATATGCTTAAGGATCTTACGGACCGCGGCATTGCGTATGAGGATCAGGGCGCTCTTGTGGTTGACATAAAAGAAGATACCGATAAAAAGGAACTTCCTCCGTGCATCGTCCGGAAGTCTGACGGCGCCTCTCTTTATGCCACAACAGACCTGGCAACCATCCTCGAAAGAGAACTGCTCTATAAGCCGGATGACTATATCTATGTTGCGGATAAACGTCAGGATCTTCATTACCTGAGTTTCTTCCGCGTGGCCAGAAAAGCAGGGTTTGTAAAGGATACCCAGGGGCTCACATTCCTCGGGTTCGGTACCATGAACGGAAAAGACGGAAAGCCCTTTAAGACCCGTTCCGGCGGTGTGATGCGGCTCGAAATGCTCATTAAGGACATCAATGATGCCGTATATGAGAAGATCCGCGCTTCCCGTTCCGAGGAGGAGATCCCTGAAGAGGAGGCCCGTGAGATTGCAAAGACCGTCGGGCTCGCAGCACTTAAGTACGGTGATCTTTCCAATCAGGCGTCCAAGGATTATATTTTTGATATTGACCGGTTCACTTCGTTTGAAGGAAATACCGGACCGTATATTCTGTATACGATCGTGCGGATCGGAAGCATTTTGCGAAGCTACAGGGAGCAGGGCGGAGAGGAGTCCGGCGTCAGCATGGAGAAGGCGCTTGCGGCCTCGAAGGATGCGCTCGCTCTCGGTCTCACCCTTTCCCGTTTCCAGGAAGCTCTCGAAGGCGCCTGGAAGGATATCGCCCCCCACAGGATCTGTCAGTTTATCTATGAAGTGTCCGATTGTCTGAACACCTTCTACCATAACGTGATGATCTTAAAGGAGGAGGATGAGGAACTGAAAGCTTCGTGCATTTCTCTTCTCGGACTTACAAGAAAAGTGCTGCTTCGGTCCATTGATATTCTCGGATTCTCGGCACCGGAGAGAATGTAACGGTTCCCGGAGGAAGAAAGTACCCATGAAGAAATTATTCACGACAATCTGGCAGGCTTTTTATCCGCTCCTCATTGAGACAGCGGTGAATCTCCTTGTCACTTTTGCCGCCGTGAT
>JAZUHZ010000226.1:0-11328 GCA_045642005.1 Candidatus Avilachnospira sp. | reverse complement strand
ATCCGACTTTGGATCCGGTAGAACTCGATGGCCCGTACCACTCTTTTTATATTTTCGGGCGGGATCCGCTCACAGGAGACAGGGTCCACTTCCCGCAGCTGATCAAAGAGAGCCTCTTTGCCGTTTTCTTCGGCAAACCGGAATAGAGCGTCCCGGATCGGGAGCCCTTCTTCCTCCTCCTTAAAATCGATATCGTATAAAAGCGCCTGGATATAAAACCCGGTTCCGCCGCAGACGATGGGGATCATGCCTTTTTCCTGGATTTCTGCTGCAGCCTTTCTCGCGCTTTTCTGAAACCAGGTAACGTCATACTCCTCCATCGGATCGCAGATATCGATGAGATGATGCGGCACGCCGTCCATCTCCTCTCCGGTCACCTTCGCCGTCCCGATATCCATGCCCCGGTAGACCTGCATGCTGTCTGCCGAGATGATCTCGGTCCCGAGAAGCTTTGCAAGTCTCACGGCTGTCCCGGTTTTTCCGACGGCAGTCGGCCCCGTGATCACAATGATGCGGTTTTCTTTCTTTTCTTCCGTCATGCTTATACGATCCGCTTGAACATTTTATCCAGTTCCGCTTTGGAGAAGCGGACGATGGTCGGCCGTCCGTGGGGACAGGTATAGGGATCCTTCAGGGTAAGGAGCTCATCAAGGAGCGAGCGCATCTCCATCTCAGACAGCGTATTCCCGCCTTTTACCGCCGCCTTGCAGGACATGGAGGCGATCCGTTCCTTAAGGATCCGCGGCTTCTGGGGCAGTTTCTCCTCGCAGAGCCCTGCGATCATCTCTAAAAGCATCTCTTTCCGGGAGATTTCCGGAAGGCAGGCCGGCACCGCGCGGACGATAAAATCCTTGTCGCCGGCGCTCTCGATGTCATAGCCCATCGCGGAAAAGGCTTCGAGCGCGTCTCCTAAAAGGGCCGCCTCTTTTGCCGATACCGTGATCATCATGGGAAGGATCTCCTGAGACATGACCTCCTCTGTCTCCATCTCTCTCATGAATCTCTCGTAGTTCACTTTTTCATGGGCGGCATGCTGATCGATGATAAATAGTTCGTGGTTATATTCGATCATCCAGTAGGTGTCAAAAACCTGCCCGAGGAAGCGGTAATAAGGTTTTGCCTTCTCGGATAAAAACGAAAGCGGCAGCGTCTCCTGAACGTTTTCCGGCTCTTTCCCCCGGGGTTCCTTTCCATAGGCAGCAGGATCCGGGATGTGTTTTTCTTCTTCCCGGTAATGGATGACATCGGAAAGCGTATGGGGGCAGGAAACGGAGGATTCCGGCGCTGTCTCCCTCCCCATTGGGATTTCCGAAAGCGCCTTTTTAAATTCCGGAAGCAGCGCGGCATCCTGGGAAGCGGTGCTCTTTTGTTCAAAAGGCTCCACGTGAACGGAGGGAACCTCCTCCTTTTTTTCCTTCTTTTCCCCGCCGGAATACTCTACGATATGCTCGCGATGGCGGAGCGCATCGACGAGGCTTTCATACAGAAACTGAAAGATCCGTTCATCATCGGAGAAGCGGATCTCCGTCTTTTTCGGATGGATATTGACGTCGATCTTTCCGGGATCCGTGTGAAGGCTCAATACGGTGAACGGAAAACGGTGCTGCATGAGATAGCCGTCGTAAGCGGTCTCGATGGCCCGGTCCATGACCTGGCTCCGGACGTAGCGCCGGTTCACGAAATAGATCTCATAGTCCCGTTTCGAGCGGGAGATCACCGGTTTGGAAATGAAGCCTTCGAGGAAAAGATCCTCCGTGCGGTACGTTACCGGAATCAGCTCTTTCGTGATCTCGGCGCCGTAGATCACATAGATCACGTCTTTTAATTTCCCGCTTCCGGCGGTGTGAAAGACCTGACGTCCGTCACTTAAAAAGGAAAAACTGATTTCCGGGAAGGAAAGCGCGCATTTTTCCACCATATCCCGGACATAGGAACCCTCGGTCTTCGGGCTTTTGAGGAAATCCTTTCGTACCGGCACATTAAAGAAAAGATCCCGGACGATCATGGTGGTCCCGACTGGGACACCGACCTCCCGGAAAGAGATTTCTTTTCCGCCTTCAATAAGATACCTTGTACCGGTGAGGTCTTTTTCGCACCGGGTGATGAGCTCCACACGGGAAACACCGGCAATGGAACTTAACGCCTCCCCCCGGAATCCCATGGTCGTAAGCCGTAAAAGATCCCCGGCCTCCGTTAGCTTCGAGGTGGCATGCCGCAAAAAGGCATTCCGGACATCCGCTTTTTCGATGCCGGAGCCGTTATCGGTCACCCGGATGAGTTCCGAGCCGCCGCCTTTGATTTCCACGGAGATCGAGGTGGCCCCGGAATCCACGGCGTTGTCGAGAAGCTCTTTGACGACATTTTCCGGCCGCTCCACCACTTCCCCGGCGGCGATCTTATCGATTGTTTCTTTTGAAAGAAGTTTGATCATTTACAGGTTCTTTTTCAGTTCATCAATGAGGAGGAGGGCCTCGATGGGCGTGAGTTTCGTCACATCGGTCTCCCGGAGTTTTTCCGCAACGTAGGATTTTTCGGCTTTCGTTTCTTCCGGAGCCCGGAATCCCTCCTCCGATACGGTGATCCTGGCGGTCTTTACGATATCGGACCGGGAAAGCTCCTCGGAGATCTCCTCTGCCCGGAGGGTTACCTCCTTCGGGACACCGGCGAGGCGCGCCACGGCAATACCGTACGATTTGTCGGCGCCGCCGGGGATGATCTTCCGAAGGAACACAAGGTCCTCCTCATTTTCCTTAACGGCGATACAGTAGTTCTGTACGCCCTTGATCTTTCCCTCGAGTTCCGTCAGTTCATGGTAATGGGTGGCAAAAAGGGTCTTCGCTCCGATCTTTTTCGCGTCACTGATATATTCCACCACGGCCCAGGCAATGGAAAGGCCGTCAAAGGTGGAGGTTCCTCGTCCGATCTCATCAAGGATCAGGAGACTTTTCTTCGTGGCATTCCGGAGGATATTGGCCACTTCGGTCATTTCCACCATGAAGGTGGACTGCCCCTGGGACAGGTCGTCCGAGGCACCGACACGGGTGAATACCCGGTCGCAGATGGAGATTTCGGCGGATTTAGCCGGCACGAAGGATCCGATCTGTGCCATGATCACGATGAGGGCGGTCTGCCGCATATAGGTGGACTTTCCGGCCATGTTGGGGCCGGTGATGATGGCCACCCGGTGATCCTTTTCATCGAGGAACGTATCATTCGGCACGAAGCCCTGCTCGCCCCGCATGAGTTCAATGACCGGATGTCTTCCGTCTTTGATCTTAATGGCGCCCTTTTCCGTGATCTGGGGCCGCACGTAGTTATTCCGCATGGCGACACAGGATAAAGAGCACAGACAGTCAAGGAGCGCCAGCGCACGGCTTAAGGTCCTAAGCTCCGCAGAGAACTCCGCACACCGGTCTCTTACCTCGCAGAACAGATCATATTCGAGCGCCTTTAGCTTGTCGTCTGCCCCGAGGATGGTATCCGCGAGTTCCTCTAAGCGCTCTGTCGTATAGCGCTCCCCGGTCGTGAGGGTCTGCTTCCGGATGAAGTAATCGGGTACCTCATTCTTAAATGTATTGGTGACTTCGATGCAGTAACCGAAGACTTTATTGAATTTGACTTTCAGGGTTTTGATCCCTGTCTTTTCCCGTTCCTCGTTCTCGAGTTCCACAAGCCACTTTTTCCCGTCGCGTCCGGCAGCGCGGAGCTCGTCGGCTTTTTCGGAATAGCCCTCATTAATAAGGCCTCCGTCCCGGAGGGAAAGCGGCGCATCCTCACTGATGGCCCGGTCGATGAGCGAAAGGAGTTCTGAAAGGTCCGGAAGATCCGAAAGGATGCCCCGGAGAAGCTTACTCTCAAAGGAGGAAAGGACCTGCCGGATCGGGACAACCATCTGCAGGGATCTTTTGATGGCAAGGAGGTCTTTGGCCTGCGCCCGCTTATTGCTCACGGCGGAAAGAAGCCGTTCGATATCATATACCGGCCGGAGATACTCCGTGAGTTCCTCCCGGTCGATGAAACGGTTATTCAGTTCTTCGATGGCATCGAGACGGTCCTCGATATCCTCTTTGACGATGAGCGGTTCACTGATCATCCGCCGGAGAAGCCGTCCTCCCATGGCCGTTTTTGTCCGGTCAAGGACCCAGAGCAGAGAACCTTTCCGTTCTTTTTCCCGGAGGGTCTCAAGAAGTTCCAGATTCCTCTGGGCCTGGGAATCCATGAGCATGAACTGGGAGGCGCTTACGATCTTAATATCATTGATATAGCTGACCTCAGAGAACTGGGTCTCGTAGACATAGCGGAGACACGCGCCTGCCGACGGGATCAGCGTGGGAAAGATATCAAGCCCTAATCCCTGCGGGTCCCGGTGGAAATGGTCCCGGATCAGCGTCCGGCATTTTTCCTCATCAAAATACCACGAAGGCGAGACGGTCAGGATGCAGTGAAATCTGGCTTTCAGATCCTCGCTGTCGATCCCGGAAATAAGAAACGCATCGTTGCAGATGATCTCCGACGGCTGGTAATGCTGGATCTCGTCATAGACTTTTTCCGGATCCGATACTTCCGTTGTGTAGAATTCTCCGGTACTCACGTCGCAGGCCGAGATTCCGAAGGCCCCTACCGTATAGGCGATGGAAAGAAGGAAATTGTTCTTTTTCTCATCGAGGTTTTCGGTGCCTGTGATCGTACCCGGTGTGCAGACACGGATCACTTCCCGCTTCACAAGACCTTTCGCGAGCTTCGGATCCTCCACCTGCTCCCCGATGGCGACTTTATAGCCTTTCTTCACAAGGCGGGCAATATAGTTCTCGGCCGCGTGGAACGGAATACCGCACATGGGCGCACGTTCTTCCATCCCGCAGTCTTTTCCGGTAAGCACCAGTTCCAGTTCCTCGGACGCGAGTTTCGCGTCATCGAAGAACATCTCATAAAAATCGCCGATCCGGTAGAAAAGGATACAATCAGGATACTGTTCTTTGGTTTCAAGATACTGCCGCATCATGGGCGACAAGCTTTGGATGTCCATTACAAAAGTTCTCCGCTATAATAAAAGCCGTGCGGCTCGGTAAGACGTACCCTGCGGATCGTGCCGATGAGATCTTCCCCTCCCGGCACATGCACCGTGAGATTGCCGTCCGTCCGCCCGGTGATGAGTCCTTCTTCGTATTGCGACTTTTCTTCAAAAAGAACCGGGAGTTCTCTCCCCCGGTAGGGCTCGAGGTTTTCCTCCACGATGGCATTCTGGACCGCGAGCAGCCTTTCGAAGCGGTCTTTCACCACGTCTTCCGGAACTCTTCCCGGCATGGAGGCCGCCGGAGTGCCTTCTCTCGGGGAATAGATAAAGGTAAATGCCGCATCAAAACGGACTTTCCGGATCACGTCGAGGGTCTCTTCAAAATCCTCTTCCGTTTCCCCGGGGAATCCGACAATAATATCCGTGGAAAGAGAAATATCGGGAACGAGTTCCTTAAGCATCCCGGCTTTCTGAAGGAAGGTCTCCTTATCGTATTTCCGGTTCATTGCCTTTAAGATCCGGGAGGATCCGGACTGCAGCGGCAGATGGAACTGATGACAGATATGCTTTCCGTCCCGAATGGCTTCACATAATTCCCGGGTCAGGTCCTTCGGATGCGAGGTCATGAACCGGATCCGCTCGATCCCCGTTTCGGGACAAAGTGCATCGATCCTTTGAAGAAGCTCATAAAACGGCAGCTTTGCATAGGAATTGACATTCTGCCCAAGGAGCATGATTTCCCTGACGCCGTCTCGGGCGATCCGCCGGATCTCGTCATAGATTTCCTCCGGCTCCCGGGACTTTTCCCGGCCGCGGACATAGGGAACAATGCAGTACGAGCAGAAATTATTGCAGCCGTACATGATATTGACTCCCTGCTTAAACGGGAACTTTCGTTTGGAGGGAAGGTTTTCCACGATATCCGGCGTGTCCTTCCAGATGGAGATGACCGGCCGCTTTTTCAGTTTTTCCAGGTCTTTTCTTGCCCCGGAGCTTCCGATCCTTTTTAGTTTTTCGGATTTTTCCACATCCGGATCAGAGGAAATGATCACCTCATTATGCGTTTCGGAAAGTTTCCGGAACTCTCCGGCCCGTTTCTTCCGGAGATCCAGAAGCATTTCCGGAAGGATGTAGAGATTATGGGTGCCGAGGATGAGATCCACAAAGGGATACTTTTTCTGAATCTTTTCAACCTCGTCTTTTTCCTGCATCATGCAGCCCATGATGCCGATGATCATCTCCGGATTCTTTTCTTTGACGGGTTTCAGCCTGCCAAGCCTCCCGTAGAGGTGCTCGTTGGCATTTTCCCGGATCGTGCAGGTATTAAAGAACACACAGGACGCCGAAAGTTCGTCCTCCGTTTCGGTGTAACCGGCCTCTGAAAGAATGCCCGCAAGTTTTTCCGAATCCCTTGCGTTCATCTGGCAGCCGAAGGTTACGATACAGAAGGTCTTACCGTTCATTGTGCTTTTCTCCGAGATTGGTCACGCTCCCGTCTTTTTCCACGACGTCGATATTGTTTAAGGTTCCCCGGAGATTCCTGCGGATGGCCCGGATATAATCGGCTCTGAGCCTCTTCTGCTCCTCCATCTCATCGGGAGTGAGTCCGGTTTCCGACTGTGATTTATGATATAATTCGTTGATCCGGTCAATATCCTCCTGGGTAATGATCCTTTCTTCTTCCATCTTATTTCTCCTCGTTAAACTTTTCTATCAGAGCCCGGGCCGCTTTGATCCCGTCGATCGCAGCGCTCGTGATCCCGCCGGCATAGCCGGCGCCTTCTCCGGCTGCGTATAACCCGCGGATACTGGTTTCAAAAGATTCGTCCCGCGGGATCCGTACGGGAGACGAGGTTCTGGCCTCGACACCTGCAATAAAGCATCCCTCCCGGTCATAGCCTTTGATCTGACGACCGAAGGCATGGACGCCTTCTGTGATGGCCTCCTTCATAAAGGAAGGAAGGACCGTACTCACCGGAGCCGGTGCGGAAAGCCCCAGAAACGCCGGCGGGAAATCTCCGTCACCGAGCGGGTTTTCTTCCGAAGCTTCAAACTCCCCGAAGGTCTCATAGGGAATCATCCCGCCCCGCAGGCTGTAGGCCTTCTCTTCAATCTCCCGCTGCAGACGGATGCCGGAAAGAACATCCTCCTCCGGGAAGTCTTCCGGAGTTATGTTCACAATAAGAGCCGCGTTCGCCACGCCGGACGCCCGGTCATGATAACTCATGCCGTTCACACAGAGCCGCCCTTCTTCCGAAGAACTGTTGATCACATAGCCGCCGGGACACATGCAGAAGGAGAATACGCTTCTGCCGTTTTCACAGGAATGCGTGAGCTTATAGGAGGCCGGCCCGATGACTTCTTCCTTTTCCGAAAGATTTTCCTCCCCGTAGAGGCTTCTGTCTATCAGTTCCTGCGGATGCTGGATCCGGATGCCCATGGCAAAGGCTTTCTTCTGAAGGGAGACACCTTTTTCCTTTAACATCTCATAGGTGTCTCTCGCGGAATGCCCCTGGCACAGAAGGATCGTATCGGTCGGAAGCTCTGTGATCTTTCCGTCAAAAAGGGCTTTGGTCACCTGACCGTTTTCCGTTTCAAAACCGGTGAAGGTTGTATTGAAATAATAGGTGCCTCCGTTTTCCTCGATATACGAACGCATCGCAACGATCACGTCCATCAGAACGTCCGTACCGATATGCGGTTTTGCGTCAATGAGGATGTCCTCCGGTGCGCCGAACTCCACAAAGGTCTCGAGGACAAACCGGATATAGTTCTCCCGTCCCTTGATGCTCGTATTGAGCTTGCCGTCGGAAAAAAGCCCTGCTCCGCCTTCCCCGAACTGGATATTGCTCCGGGTATTTAAGCGTCCGCTTTCAAAAAGGAGCTCGCACTGACGCTTCCGTTCCGACGCTTCGTCTCCCCGTTCCACGATCACCGGTTTCATCCCGGCGCTCACCATAGAAAGCGCGGCAAAAAGCCCGCAGGGGCCGGAACCGACGATAACGGGACGCTTTTTCTGCGCCTTTTCCGAAGCCTCCGGGATGCTGACCGGAATGAACTCGATCTGCTGGAGATTCCGGTTATGAAGACGGTCGATATACTGCTTTTCCGTCCTTGCATTCGGACCCGTAAAGGTATCGCGGAGCTTTGCATCCACCGTATAGGAAAAACGGATGTCGTTCTTCTCTCTGGCATCTATGGAACGCTTTACAATTTTCAGTTTCCGGAAGCCGTCTTCCGGGATCCGGAGGATCTCAGCCGCTTTCCTGATAACAGCCTCTTCCTGGTCTTTTTCAAATATCGGTATATTGATCTGATTGATCCGAATCATCTTGCTGCGCTCCTTCCCGCGCGGATTCCCGTGGCAAAGGCAAAGTGAAGGTTATATCCTCCGCATTCCCCGTCCACATCGATCAGTTCTCCTGCAAAATAAATGCCCGGGATCTTCCGGTACATAAGAGTCTCCGGTTCGATTTCCGCGGCATCGACACCGCCCCGGCAGCACTGGCACTTCGGGAAGCCGTCCGTCCCCGTAACCCTGAGAACGATTTCCGGCGGTACGGAAACCCCTTTTTTATTATTTACTTTCGTTAGAGTAAGCCGAAGGCGCATCTCGTGGCCTCCGGCGAAACCTTCCGCGCACTGCCCGGAAAGGTTCATGACCGGAAGACCCGACACACTCCCGGGATTGAACTGAATCTCGCCGGGATCACTCTCATAGAAAGTCCCTTCGGTATCGTCACAGAGCCTTGCGCTCCCGTCGCACCGTAAGCCTTTCAGTTCCGTTAATACCGGATCCTTGGATTTGATCGCGCAGAGGGCGGGCAGAAAGGTATGGAAGGTGACACCGAGCGACATAAGGACTTTATAGATTGAACTGTCAGACCCCGTTTCCGGATGGGCGTTCGAGCCAGTCGCAAAGATCACCCGGTCACAGGGAAACCCGGTCTCTCCCCGGGGAAGAAGCGCCCTCACCAGAAACCCGCCGTTTTCCTCTTTCTTCACTTCTTTTACCGTACAGGAGGCAAAGATCCGGACACCGGTATCCTTACACTTTTTTAAGAGAGCATCGCGCACGGTCGCCGCTTTGTTCGTTGACGGGTAAAAATATCCGTTCTCCGAAAAGCGGTAATGGGCTTCGAGGGCTTCCACGCCGAGCGTATCCGCCATATAGTCTAACATGTCATCACATGAAAATCCGGAAAGGACATACTTTAGGAGCTCCGGATCCCCGTGGTAATGAGACGGTGACAGGTCGGTGTTTGAAAAATTGCAGCGCCCGTTTCCCGTGATGAGAAGCTTCTGCAACGGTTCCTCCATATGTTCAAGTACCAGAACATCGGCCCCGTTTTCCGCTGCCTCGATGGCTGCGGAAATTCCTGCAGGGCCGGCGCCGATCACCAGAACCGTATTGGATTTCTTTCTTACATCAGATGACATTTTTTGGCCAGAGCATAAATCTTTCTTCCGGCCGGCATTTCCACCAGTTCCTCCGGCGTAAACGGATGAACAAGAAAGAGAAGGACCAGATAGATGACGAGGGCGATCCCGATGGCGAGGCAGAGCACCGCACCGGTGGCCCATCTTCCCTTCATGACGCTTTCGGGAACAATCCCCGCGATCAGGCGGTAACTCACGAAGGCTGCCGCTCCCATGACGAGGGACAGAAGCAGCGGGATCAGATAGGTCTTCACGTAATTGATCCGGAGGCGTACATGCTTTTTGATCGAGATGTTATTGAGGATGCATACGATCACGCCCATCAGGATAAACGAAATGATCACGGCCATGATCCCGGGCTTAAGGAACAGAAGTCCTACCAGTGCCAGCACGTGGAAAACAAGGCCTAAAAGTGCATTGATCAGCGGCTCATTGTAATGTCCCATTCCCTGCAGGATTCCGTTCGTGATCGTGGAGAGGGAATAAAAGACCACGGCCGAGGAACCCACCGCGAGCACGCGGCTCAGGGTACCGGTTGTTTCACTCGGGAACAGGAACCGGCAGATGGGATCTGAGAGCACGGTCATGCCGACGGCCGCCGGAATGGAAATGAGCATGATAAAGCGGATGGAAAGGCTGATCTTATGGATCACAAGTTTCTGATCCTTTTCCACAACGGCCCGGGTGAGAGACGGGATCAGAGACGAACTTAAGGAATTGGCGATAGCCACCGGGATGTTGTAAATCACCCGGAACTCACCGAAGATTCCCCATAATAGGACCACTTCCGCTCCCAGAGCGAAATAATCCATGAGCCGTGAAAAGATAAAGTCGTCGAGGACGATATTCACGTTATAGACAAAGGAACTCAATAAGATCGGGATCAGAGTGGAAAAGAGAACGACTGTCAGCGCGCCGTAGCTTTCCTGCGATCTGCGGCTTTTCCTTCTGCCCCGTTCCTCCGAAGGCTCCTCTTCTGTATATTCTTTTCCGTAGAGGAAATAGATGATGATAAAGAAAAGAAGGGCGATGAGAGCGCCGGCACCGGTTCCGATGGTGCCGCCGGCCGCTCCGAACGCGTAGCTGTACTCCTCCTCTCCGTAGAGAAGATTGGCCCGGAGTCCGTAATCAAAGAGAAGCCTCGCCATGATGAGGGAGACGACAGCATTGATCACCTGCTCCAGGATCTGGGATACGGCGGTGGGCATCATATTGCCGGTGCCCTGGAAATATCCCCGGAGAAGGCCGAGATAGGCCATGATCCAGACCGTCGGCGCAAGTGTCATGAGCACGTACTTAAGGAACGGCTTCCGCACAAATCCTGCGAGCAGTCCCGACCCGAAGTACATAAGGGAAAACATCAACGCTCCGATGACGGTTGAATAGACAAAAGCTACCCTGAGCGCCCGTCTCGCATCCGCCGGACGGTCCTTCGAAAGCCGCTCGGAAATAATTCTTGAAATGGCTGTCGGCAGGGAATACGAGGAAATGATCAGAAGGATATTATAAATGCTGTAGGCAGAGGTATAATATCCGTTTCCCTTCGTTCCGATAATATCCACAAGGGGAAGACGGTACAGCATGCCGATGATCCGGCAGAGGATCCCGGCAATCGCGAGGATGCTTCCCTGAACAATAAAGTTATGTTTTCTGGTATCTTTCTTCATTCGTTATCTTTCATATCCGGAAAGAGAGAGAATTGCACGCTGGCGCTCTTCCATCACTTCCCGCTCTCCGTCCTCCATATGGTCATACCCCATGAGATGCAGCATGCTGTGGACGCAGAGAAACGCAAGTTCCCGGTCCGGCGTATGCCCGTAGTCCCGGGCCTGTGCGATCACATGATCCAGGGACAGCACAATATCTCCGAGCAT
>JAZUHZ010000225.1:0-24636 GCA_045642005.1 Candidatus Avilachnospira sp. | reverse complement strand
TAGTGGAAGTCGGGCTCGATCATGATGTTGGCCGTGACGGTGTTGACGATCTCCCAGGCAGCGCGGAAGCCGCGGAGACGGAAGGTCTGACCTACACCCATGGCCAGCTCATTGGTGCGCTTGCTGTCGTCCACGTTCAGCAGCACGCTGTTTTCATACTCGATGTTGCTGCCCGCGCCGACCTTGCTGGCGATATTGGTGGCGGTGGAGGTGGGATCGCCGGCGCGAAGCGTGGCCGTGAAGGCGGTGTCATTCTTGCAGTAGCCGGAGGCGGTCACGTAGCCGGGCTTGGTGACACGGTAGGAGGCGTTGGCAAAGTCGGGATAGTAGACGGTGTAGGTGGTAGTGCCATCGCCGTTATCCACACTCTTCACACGATCCGCGCCCTCCAGCACCATATCGTTGAAGTTGTTGATCTGGTAGTAGAAAACGGTCTCCGCATCCGTGGGAGCGGTGAGGGTAAAGGTCTTCAGCGCCGCAACGGAGAAGGTCTTCTTCTGCACCGCAGCGATGTTGCTGGCGAAGGTGCCGTTGATCACCGGTTTCACGCCGAAGGTCCCGGCAAGCTCGCTGTTCAGCTCCACGGTGTAGTTATAGAGGATCTGGTTGCCGTAGGCCCAGACCATACGGGGGGCGACCACGTAGTCGGTTCCGGCCTTGATGGTGGAATCGACGTAGTTCTCACCGGGGATGATCACGGCCTTGCCGGGAGCCACCAGGTTCACCGTGAAGTCGCTGGGCTTGGTGATGCTCACGGGGGTGGCTTCGCCGTTGATCTTCACGCTGGCAGTAGTGGTGTAGTACTTGACCAGAGCCAGGGTGATGTTGGTGTCCTCGTAGATGGAAGTCTGCAGGGGCACGTCAAAGCCCACGCCGCCGTAGTTGTGGTCAGCGTCGGAGACCATGCAGCTGTAGGAGCCGTTGGGCACGGTGATCTCGTAGGTGTGGATTTCGGGTTTCGCTTCGTCCACGCCCTTATCCACAGCGGCCACAATCTGGCCCTTGCCCTCAGTTCCCACGAAGAACTCTGCCTTCGAGCCTTCGGGGATGATGAGCTTCACGGGGATGGTCTCGGTATCTTCGTTGCCGGTATACACGCCGGCATCATCGAAGCCGTCTGCCGCCATCGCGGTCAGTGACAGTGCAAAGAGCATCACCGTCACTAAAAGAATCAAAGATAATTTTCGTTTTTTCATTTTTCCTCCTTGGTTTTTTGTGAGTTTTTGCGGGAAAAATGGGACAAATTGCCTTCAGGCATAAAAAAAGCCCAGCGTTAAAGTGCGCAGTTGTCCCTGCACGCAATTTTCCGTTGGACGTCGGTTTTTCCGTTAGTCCGGCCTCTCGGCCCGCTTTGCCGGTAGAGCAAAGCCTTATCATTATTTTTTTCTGACGCTTTCTGTGATCCCCCCCTTTCTCTATTGAAAAACCACTCATAGAAAAACATTGATATGAGCAGTGTTTATTCAGTGATACGTAAGAGCAGTTCCTGTACGTCTTCCAGATCGATCACGCCGTCGCCGTTCAGATCGCAGCGGAGGCAAAGCTCCCGGGGAAGCTCCCCGGCAGCGCCCGAGGTGCGGCAGATACTGTACAGATACTGCACGTCGTTCAGATCCTCCCATCCCGTGTCGTTCAGGTCCGCATCCGGCTCCAGCATTTCTCCCTCTCCGAAAACTTCCGAAAGATTTCCGGATCCGGGCTCCTCCGGGCTCCAGAAACAGCTTACCCAGGCGCTGTGAACATCCGACCAGAGCATGGGTTCCCCATCCCAGAGGTACTGTCTTTCTTCCAGGGGCTCCTCCGTTACGGCCACCAGCCAGAGGGTCGTATCCTCCTCCCGAAGCATCGGGGAGATCCAAAGAGTTTCCCCGGCCTCCGCCGTATGCAGGGAAACCTCGTCCTCCGGTTCCGGGGACAGTTCCCCGATCAGGTTTTCCGGCTCGCCGGTTTCTTCTTCCCCGGCAGTCTCTTCGGAGGATGTTTCCGCTTCCGCGCTTTCCGGCTCCGGGGTCTCTTCTTCGGAAGGTGTTTCCTCTTCTTCGGACGGCGTTTCCGCCTCCGCGCGTTCCGGCTCCCCGGTCTCCGCTTCTTCGGAAGCGTTCTCTTCAGAAGGAATTTCTGCTTTCGCGCTTTCCGGTTCCCCGGTCTCTTTTTCCTCAGCAGATTCTCCGGCGGGGGGATCCGCTTCCGTGCTCTCCGGCTCTCCGGAAGGCGCCTCCTCCGGCGCGGAGGTTTCTGTTTCTTCCTTAAGAAGCACCACCTCTTCTTCTCCCGTCTCTGCCAGTACGGGCAGCGGCATTGCGGAGAAAAGCACCGCAAACGTCATCAGCAGAGCTATGCTCTTTGTCTTTTTCATTCGGTAATCCCTCCGTTCTGTTCCTCTTTTTTGTCACGTCCTTCGATCCTCGCGTAAAGCCGTGCGAGGTCTGAGGCGGTCAGTTCCCCGTTTCCGTCCATATCGCCGGCCCGCTGCGCGCCGCCCCCGAGCTCTGCCTCTCCTGTGAGGTACCTTAGGAGCAGTTCTGCATCGTCCCGGTCCACGTCGCCGTCGCCGTCCACGTCTCCCTGGTCCAGAGTGCTGACGGTAAGTTCCACTACAGCCACGGGAGCGACACATGAAATTCCCGGACTTCCTTCGCAGTCCTGATAGAGCATATGCGCAAAACGGATCTCCCACTCTGTGTCTTCCCCGCCGAGGGCTCTGTCGTCCCAGGAAACATAATCCGTCACGTCCCGCGTAAGGCCGTTCGCGTAATGGGCGGTGACCTGCATCCCGGCAGGATCAAAGCGGTCTCCCTTGTTATACGCGGTCTTTGCGGGCGGAGTGCTGATCTCCAGCTTTTCTATCGTGGGGCTCAGCGCCATCAGATAGCCGGAATCGTTTTTGAAATAGATCACGCCATAGTCATCCGTAATGGGACTGCAGATAGCATACTGGGCCTGCTCGCCCACCGGGGTGAAAAGTACGCAGGCGGTATCGTAGCTGGTCTCGCGGCCGCCGGAGTAGTCGGTCTCAACGACACTGCTCTCCGCTTCGGTCATACCCGGACGGTCTTTCAGCATGCGGAGCTTGCCGGGCGTATAGTTATCAAAGAAATACACGTAGGCCTCGCCCTCGCCCTCATTGTAGGCTGTGGTGAGAAGGCCGCTGGTCTGCGGGTAGCCCTGGGTACGCACCGTGTAGGCGATGCACCAGTTCCGGAGATCCAGCACCGTGATATTGTGGCCGGAGTACGCGCCGAACTGGCTGGTCCCGGATACGCCCACGTAGGCTCTGCCGTTATAGACCACGGGTGAGCAGGTGCTCATGGCCGGGTTATTGGGATCGTCACTGTAATTATCAAGGTCAATATACCGGAGAGAATTCTCCGTGAAGCTGCCGTCCTCGTTCATTCTGAACTGATAGAACTGGCCGCCCTTCGTGGTAAAGTAATAGGCATTTGTGGACGTATCGTAAACTACCGAGCTGCGGGCGTCTCCTTTCCGGGGCAGGGTCATACAGTCCAGCACCCGCCCGGTAAGGGGATCAAAGGAGTAAAGCTGCGCATAGCCCGTGGTATATCCCGGAGCGCCGTCATCGGTGGTCACCAGGACAAACCGGCTGTCGGCATAAGCTCCCGCCCAGTAGAAACCGCCTTTTTCCGTATGCCGCCAGGAAGCGATCTTTTCCTCGTCGCTGCGGGTGGGATCCTCATCCGCCACAGAAAGGCAGACGAAGTTGGCGTTACTCGTCTCTCCGAGCCAGAAGCCGGTATAGATATACCCGTCATGGTAGACGATCGGGCAGTTGGGCTGGCCCTTGAGAGGATCACGGTAGATCCACAGGGGCTCCAGCGTCTCAGCGCTGAACGCCTGTACAGTACCGTCTGCCAGACCCACAAAGATCATGCCGTCCCCGTAGGTGGGATTATTGATGGCAAAGCTGGAGGAGTGATCCATGCGGCCGCTGGCCAGTACCTTGCCGGAAACCCGGTCTACCTTATAAAGATAGTCTCCCGCATAGGTATAAAGGGAATCGTCTACGATGATGGGACAGCCGCAGGCGCCGGTATCCCAGCCTTCGCCCAGCGCCGTGGCCCAGGAAAGGGCGGCAGTCTCAGCTGTAATGGGGGTTCTGGCGCTGACCACACCATTATTGTTGTCATCCGCCCGGAAGGACGGCCACTGCGCCGGATACTCCGTAAGTCCGGCATCCGGTGCCGGAGAAAGTGTGACGGGTACGATACAGTCCTCCGCGGGGGCGATATAGCCGCTGACAGAAATCCCTTTATAGCCGTTTTTTGTCACATGATAGCTGTAGGAAGCGCCGGGGGTCAGAGAGTACTGGCCGTCCTCATCAAATACGGTGCGTCCGGTCACATTGTTCCAAAGGAACACCACCGCTCCCTCCGGGTCCGTGGAGAAGGTGACATGCACCGGCTCCTGCTGCTTTACATGAAGCGTATAGACGGTGGAAATGGCAGTCGGATCGGGATGCAAAAGCGTAAGCGTCACGTCCGCGCCCTCTGCTTCGGCATCCAGCGCCACACTGACATCTTTCAGCGCGGTGAGCATCCGGTCCCCAAGCCGCGCTCCGTAACCGCCGCAGCAGGGCGTAACGGCGGTTTCGTTCGTGAAGCTGCCGTTGAGAGTGAAGGATGTGCTTCCCGCCGGGACGGATACCCAGAATTCCGTCCGCTCCCGCTCAAAGTTCACGGGAGTGCCGTCTTCCTCTGTGAGGATCAGTGTCTCCTCTCCCCGGGTCAGAGACAGGTCTGTCAGATGGAGGGAACGACGAATGTTGATTGCATATTCCTGATAATAGCGCACGTCCCCCTTATCCGGTCCGGTCACGCGGAGGATAAGTTCCTGCCCGTAGCCGCAGGAAGCCAGCAGGAAGCTCAGATACCGGGCTCTCCGGTCCCCTACCGAATAGTTCACCGGCTGACATTTTTCCTCTCCGTGATTGTCCGGAACCGTGGCATGCTGGGTCGTATAGACCGCTTCCACCGTCCAGTCGCTGTCCGCCTGCAGATAGGCGGCGGCATAGGCGTCGGAGACGGTCAGATCATAGCTGTGTACGGAGGGAGCAAAGGGCGCATCGTCCGGGAACGGAAACACCCTGTCTCCGTCGCTTTTGCCGCTGAGCTTCACCGCTGTCAGCATATCCTCTGTGACAGGCGCGGCGCACTGGATGCGAAGTCCGGCTTCCGCCGTAAAGCGCATGCTTGTGTGATACCAGTCTCCGACCACGTTGTCGTATTCGTAGCTCTCGCCGGGGATCAGACGGTAGATACCGTCTGTGCCGGCAATTTCCGAGCCCGCCGCGTTGCGCACGCTGACGGTTGCTCCCGCAGAGGGAAGCACCGTCACAGAGACGGACCCGGTTTTCTCCGCATTGACCGTATAGCGGGTAGTTACTTCCGCTGCGTTCACCTCCACGGTGATCGTTTCTTTCTCCGCTGTCATGGGGATACGGGCGTTTTCTCCGCCGTTATAACAGAGCGTGTAACGGTTATCGTAGGGTTCCGCGGCCACGATCAGCGCATCGGAGACCGTGCGCACGGAGTATTCCATAGAAAGCGGTTCAAAATCCATCTCCAGCACGGTGCCGTCTCCCAGCACCCGGAGATTTTTCAGGGTGGGGTACCGCCGCACGGTCACGGTCTGCGACTCGATCTCCGTGTGGCCTGCTTCGTCTTTCGCGCGGGCTTCCAGCGTAAAACTCCGCCCTTCCATACCGTTATCTAAAAGCTGGACCAGAGAGGAAGTCAGACTCTCCCAGCTTTTGGAGGTGTCGCCGCGGTCGGAGCCGTCGATGCCGGTGTAGACTGCGTAAAGCCGTGTGCCCTCTTTCCAGTCCGGGCCGCACTTCGTATGCAGATAAAGCCCCAGGGGGCCGGCGGTGTCGGGAACGGAAACCACCAGGCCGTTCTCCGTCATTTCGGAATTGCAGGGCTCTTTGTTGGAATCGAGAAGCTGCGTCTCGCCAAACCACTCCCCCGCCGGCAACCGGACAGAGAGTTCTCCGTCCTTCTCCACGGTAACGCTGCCCTCCGTACGGTTAGCGCCCTCGGAGACGATGAAGCTGTACTCACCGGCAAGTAACTTTACGCTGCTTCCGCGAAGCGAGGTTTCATTGCCGTAGGCATCCCGGAAACAGAGGTTTGCCGCATTGACGGTTTCCTCCCCCCGGCTCAGATGGAGCTTCAGGGTATATTTCGGCCCGTTAAGATGTGTTTCATACGCCGCCACGGCATTTTTCAACGCCTCCAGAGAAGAGGCGATCCCGTTTGAATTGGCGGCGCGCAGGGCGCGAAGGGCGGTATCATAAGCTTTCACAGCTGCCGGATACCCGCTCACATGATTTTCATTGGTCCGGACCTGCTCGCAGAGACGGATCAGTTCCGCCGTCTCCTCGCACCAGACAGATCCTTCCGCAAAGGATATGGCCGTGATCTTCGACGCGGGCACGCTGAGATCGTATCCGCCGCCGTCATAGGCGACGAGATAGTTACCGGCGACGCCCTCCACCGCGTTTATGAAACCGCCGGCACCAAGGCCGTCGAAATCATACGGCGATGCTTTTAACACCTCCTTCACGGTCTGACCGTCGGAATAGGGGATCCGCACCGGTTCAATGACCGTCCTGGTGCTGACCGACACCGTGAGGACAAAACTCTGCTCTCCCGCTTCCTCCGCTCTGGCCGGAAGGGTAAAGAGCAGCATCAGCAAAAGCATCCGCGGGATCGTGCTCCAAGCTCTGTTTTTTCTTCTTTTTAAAGCCATATTCCGTCTCTCCAGGCGCATTGCCATTTCCGGCGCGCATTCCAGTGTTCTCCGGCGTACTGTCTCAGTGCGCCGATATATTGCTCTATGGTATCTCTCTCGCCCTGTCCCATGGGATGCCGGGAGAAAACCGCCTCCCGGTTCAGCCGGTCCGCCTCTGCTGCCAGCGTGCTGTCACAGGAAGCGCCCTTTTTCCGCAGAAGCTCTCCGTAACCGTAGAGCCCGCTGACGGCGTCTCTGTGTTCTCCGGCGCGGATGGCGGAAAGCCGCTTCTCCGTTCTCTTCTTTCTCCGCAAAAGGAGGAGAAGCGCCCGGAGAAGGAGCAGCACGGGCAGGATCAGAAGGAGGAGGATCCCGCCGCGCTTAAGCTCTTCTTCCGAAAGAAGCTGCTGGGGCGTCGTGGGGTCGTTTACCACGGGCGGCGGCGGAGCCTCATAGCTCTTTTCCTCCTGAGAGGTGACTTCCAGGCTCTCTTCTTCCTCGTCGATATACCCGGGCGTGACCTCAAAGGGAATCCAGCCGACGCCGTCCAGATAATATTCCGTCCATGCATGGGCATGGTTTTCCGTCAGTCGGATGATATCACCGCCGTGATATTTTTTCGCTTCCTCCGCGGAAAGGAAATACCCTTCCACATACCGGGCCGGCACGCCGAGATACCGAAGCATCAGCGTGGCCGCCGTGGCATAGTGAACGCTGTAGCCGCCGGACTGCTGCCGGAGGACATAGCTGAGGAAGTCCGATTTTCCCGAATGAACGGTAACATTTTCATCATAGTGCAGCGTATCCGCAAGACAGTCAAGGATCAGTGTCTTGATCTCGGAAAGCTTGCGGCGTTCCCCGCTCTCGCCGAGATAGATCCGCAGAGTCCCGCTGGCCTCCGGGGTGAGGAGAAGACCGGTCTCCTCCACATACGCCCGGTAGGCGCCCTCGTCCGACAGGTACTTTTTCACGCGGTCGCTGTTCTGGAGCGCCGCCAGTTTCTGCTGTACGCCATACCACTCCGGCACACTGCCGGGAAAGAGAGAAAAGTGAAGTTCCTCCTCCCCCCGGACAAAGGCATCCCCGATCTGTTCGGGATCGAGGTTCCCGTTTCCGCACAGTGCATAGGGCAGATAGGCGCATTCCCGGCAGGCGCCCAGGGTGCGGACCGTCATGTTTTTTTCCCCGGTCTCTCCTACGGCGTTCTGCGCTCCGGAGAGCATGGACTGGGCAAAAAAACCGTCCTCGTGCAGCCAGTAAAAGAGGTCCTCGCTGTCCGCTAACCGAACGCGATCCGCTTCCTCCCAGGCCGTGCCGGTATAGGTTTCATAGATATGCCCCCGGAGATAGAGCTTTTGCGGCTCCTCCATGGTAAGCTCGAGGGCAGCGGCGTCGGTTTTCTTCCAGCGCCCCAGATTCCGGAGCTGTCCCTCCGGCATGGTGCCGCTCTCGTCGTAACGAAGGGTGTGGATCTTTCTCTCCACGCTTTTCAAAAGCGTATCGGAGGCGGATACGGGAAAGAGAAGCGAAAGCTCCCAGGCCAGCGCCGCAAGACCCGCAATAAGAGGAAGCAGCCGAAGCGTTTTCCCCCTGCACAGGGAGCGGCTCCATAAAAGGAGCAGCCCGGCCAGGAAAACCGGGAGCGGCCAGCGCATTTTTCCGAAACCGGCGATTCCTAAAAGGAGAGCAATAAGAAGCGCCGGCAGCGCGCCGCCCATTTTGCCCGATCCGAGCGCATGGGCGATGAGAAGGGAAAAAAGCGAAAGAATCAGCACGGCGGCAAGTCTCCCGTCGGAACCGAAGGTATTGAAATCGAGTTCCATCTGTCCGCTCTTTTCTGTCAGAAAGGCGGAAAAATCGTTATAAAGAAGCAGAAAACCGCCTTTGGCCCGGGAAAAGAGCGCCGCTGTGAGGAGGCCTGCCAGCACCAGCCCGCCGGGAAGCACCCAGTTCCGGAACCGTCCCGCAAAAAGCGGAAAAAGCAGCGTGCAGAGGACGCAGACCACGCCCGCCCCCACCGGGACGGAAAGGCTCCAGGAGGGAAACGCATCCTTCACAAGGCCCGCCGCACCGGCAGCGAGAACCGCCGCCGCGGGAAGAAGCGACAAATATGCATTTGTGGTTTCCCCGCCTTCCGTCAGAACGGAAGTGCGAAGGGACGAGCCCGTTTTTTTCATGGTTCAGATGACGATCCCCTGTAATTTCTGCTGATAATTTCCCGGTGAGAAACAGACTCTCCCCGGCTCTGTTTCTCCCGGGGCACAGAGGATGGCGCTGAGGGCAGCGCCGCAGTTCTCTGCTCCCTCCGGGAGTTTCTTTCCGATATAAATCACTTTGCCAAAGCCGCCGTCACCGAAAATCCCGGCAAAGCCGGCTTCCGCCCCTTGTTTCGGGCTCCCTTTCAGAAGTTCCGGCAGCACGGTAAAGAGCTGTTCACTGTTTTCCACGCTCTCCCGGTGCACGGTCTCTCCCTCGTCCCATCCGAGGAAGAAGCTATAGCCCTCTTCGGAGAGCTTTTGGGCGATCGAGGCCGTGACCTCTGCCATGGCATCGGCCTCCGCCGGGGTACCGGCGCTGTTTTTTTCCCAGTAGAGAAGCAGGGACCGGTTCACGGGGAGACTGGCTTCCCGGAAAATGAGCGTATCCAGTTTTTCGCTGAGCTTCCAGTGGATCTGCTTCGTCGCATCTCCGGGCACGTATTCCCGGAGCTGATAAATTTCCGACATATCAAACCCGCTCTTATCGGGGGAATAGCTTTCTTCCTCCGCATCGGGCGCTGCCGCGCCGTCCACCAGGGCTTCCACCGCGAAGGTCTCCGGCAGGACCGCTGTTTTCGCCTCCGCGCTCTGCTGACAGCGCACCGGGAGAAATCCCAGCCAGTCTGTCAGCACGACGCGCTCGGTTTCCACACGCAGATAGCCGCAGAACCCGCTGGTAAGGAGAAAGGACGCGGTGCCCTCTCCCCGCGCGGGGACGGATACGGGAAGTTCCAGCGTATTCCTTTCTCCCGTCATCACATTGATGATCCGTATTCTGGAGTAGGCGCAGCCGGGAACGAACAGGGAGCGGTTTCGCAGCCTGAGCTCGCCCCGGATTTCCGTGCCCTTACGGCCCGTGCCGGGCAGGGTCAGGGAAAGCGTCAGCTTCCGCCGCGCAAGGAAGGCAGAGAGCCATCCGAAAAACGGCACCAGCAGCAGAAGCAGAAGACCCGCCTCCGGGGCGGTCTCCCCGCGCAGCCGTGTCAGCAGCAGAAAAAGCAGCGTGATCATCCCCCAGAGGAGGAAGCGGAGAAAAAACCTTTTTTTCATTTTACGCGAAATTCCCTGATGCCGGGACGCGGAAGCCGCTCCACCATCGCAGCCAGCAGCTCTTCCGCGCTCAGCTCGTGAAGCTTTGCCTTCCCGGTAAGGATCAGTCGATGGGCGCACACGTCCGGCAGTACGGAAGCCACATCCTCCGGCGTCGTGTAATCCCGTCCGTCCAGATAGGCAAAGGCCTTGGCGGTGCGGCACACCGCCAGTCCGCCACGGGGGCTGATGCCCAGCTGGATAAACTCGTTATGCCGGCTTTCCTCTAAGATCGCCGTTACGTAATCATAGACCTCATCGGCCATATAGACCTCGCCCGCCTCGCGGATCATGGCGCGAAGCCCCGCTGCGTCCGTGATCTGACGGGCCGAATCCAGGGGGTCGGCGTGGTGCCGGTCCTTCATCAGCTCCCGCTGGCTGCGGGCATCCGGATAGCCCATGCTGAGACGGATGAGAAAACGGTCCATCTGCGCCGAGGGCAGCATCTGCGTTCCCGCAGAGCCCACCGGGTTCTGCGTGGCCAGCACAATGAACGGCTCCGGCAATGCTCTGCTGACACCGTCCACGGTGACGCGCTGCTCCTCCATGGCCTCCAGAAGCGCCGACTGTGTTTTGCTCGAGGTACGGTTGATCTCATCCGCGAGAAGCAGATTGGTCATGACCGCGCCGCTCTTATACTGAAGCTCTCCCTTTTCCCGGTCATAGACGGAAAAGCCGATGATGTCCGAGGGCAGGGTATCCGAGGTGAACTGGACACGTTTGCTGTCCAGTCCCAGAATTTTCGAGAAGGTTTTGGCTAACGTGGTCTTGCCGGTGCCGGGTACGTCCTCTAAAAGCACATGCCCGCGGGCCAGGATCGCCATCAGCACCTTGCGGATCGCAGCGTCCTTTCCGAGAACCACCCTGGCCGCCTCCGAACGGATCTCCCTGGTCAGTTCAAAACTGTTCATGCCTTTTTCCTCCTTTTCCTTCCTGCAGCGAAGGCGCCTCCGATCCCTGCGGCAGCAATGCCGGGGATGATCCAGCGTACCGTACCGCGGGAGCTTTCTCCGCCTGCCGCGAAATGATAGAGCTTTTCTCCGCTTTGGAGCTTTTCCACCGCGCAGAGCGCAAGTAACACCTGCTCCGTTGCCATGGGATTGATTTTTTCGTCTGCGATGGCATGAACGTAGCCGCCGTCCCTGCGGAACCACTCCAGATTCTCCAGAAGGGAGCGTCCCTCCCGGGAAAAGCTCTCCGCCCCGGCGGGATCGATCCCGAAAGCGCAGAGCGCCAGGATACACTGTGCCATCGTTTCCGCGGATTCATTTCCTCCTGCGAGGAAGGTGCCGCGTTCGGTGAGCAGTGAGGAAAGCCAGGCAAAGGCTCTCTCCCCTGCCGCTTTCACATCCTCCCGCTCCCGGTAGGGTCCCAGCGCCTGCAGCGCCATGGCGGTAATGTCCGCATCGCTGCTGCCCTCTGCGAGGCCGAAGCTGCCGTCTTCTTCCTGCCGCGCCAACACCCTGTCCACGAGAGATTCCCGGGTCATGCCGCAATCAGCCGGGAGTTCGAAGTCTCCCGCATCCAGGAGGATCAGCGCATACAATAGACCGTTCAGCCCCTGCTTTTCCAGGCCGGGTCTGAAATTCCATACGCCGTCCGCAACCAGATCGATCCTGTCTCTGCCGACACACCGCGGATCCATCCCCACGGCCATCGCCGCCAGCGCGATCCGGTGATACTCCGTCGCTTTTACGCGGTCCAGGGTTCCCTTCGCGCGGCAGGTATCGGTTACATATTGTTCCAGTCCCTTCTGATACGCGCGGTTCTCCCCGGTGATCCCGCAAAGGTTCAGCGCGATCACGGCCCAGTCACTGACCGATTCCCCGGGGCTGAGCGTTCCGTCGCACAGCTTCTGAAAAGAGGCGGCCAGTTCTGCCGTATTGGTATCCTGTGCTCTCACCGGAAACGGCAGCAGCAGGCTGAGACAAAGCGCCAGGCAAAGCGCCGACTTTTTTCTGTTCTTCATTCGTCCTCTTCTTCCCCTTCTTCCTCTTCTTCCGGCGGAAGGTCTTCTTCGTCCTCCGCGGGATCCGGTTCCAGACGCTCCGCCTCCTCATCGTCATCGTCATGATCTATGATCCCGGTTTTCGTTTCTCCGCATTTCCCGCAGGTATATTCCACAAGGCCGGTCTCCCCGTCGCGCCCGGTTTCCTCAAAGGAATGTTCAAATTCGATGCATTCTCCGTCGATGTAGGAGCAGCAGTAGCCCCGGAGGTTTCCTCTCTTTTCCCCTGATGCAACGTAGCCGCCCACATCTTTTCCGTAGGCAAGAGAGAAGCGCAGGTATACCGTATCGCCGGGACTTAAGTTTCTTTCCGACATTCCCTGTCCGGGATAGATAGACCCGTTGATGGAATACAGCCATCCCGAACAGGCGGTAAAATCAAATTCGGAGAGGGTGTCGTCTGTACAGGGATCGAAGAAGGCGATGCCATCCCTTTCGATCAGCTCCAAAAGGCGGTCCGGAATGTCCGCGCCGGCAAAGGTCCCCGGACGGGAGATCCCCCGCAGATAAAATCCGAGTTTTACGCTTTTATCGTAGATCGGTTCGTAGTTATAGTCTGCCAGCGCCCGCAATAGCGCCGCCGCCACACTCTCTCCCTGATAGACCTCACAGGGGATCTCGTCCAGAACTCCGAGTCCCACGGTGCTGGCATCGATCACGAAGAGGGCCTCGCCCAGATATTCGCTCTCGTCGGTGGCATCATAGGTGACCTCGTAATCTTTGAAGGTGGAATTCACCTCGCCGTTTTCATCGAGATACCAGGCGCGCACGGAAATGCAGTGGGTCTCGGAATCTCCCACCTCCGGGCGCTGGAAGAACAGGTGATATTCCCATTGTCCCGCGCCGCCTGTGGGCGTGCTCCGCTGCTCCACATCGTCCATATAGACGGTGATCCCCGCATCTGTGTCGGTGGCGGAGATCTGACGGTCCTCCCAGAACGCCTGCACGGTAATGACCAGCTCGCTCTGGACGAGATGCTCTCCGTCCAGCTGCTCTAAGGGATCGGTCAGGATGGTGGGCGGTTTGCGCCCGATGACGGGATTCTTCCGGTCCGCCAGGTCTTCCATATAGCGTATGGTCCGGGTGATGGTTTTTTCCACATTGTCATCGCTGTCTATAAGCGATATTTCCACGACGTTCTCACCCTTCACCAGCTGAAAATCATAGTCTCTGGCGCCGCTTAAAGATTGCCGCGTCCAGCTGCTTTCCCCTGCCTTCTGCTGCCTTAGCAGAAGGGAGAGATGCTTCGATGGATCGGTGGCATAGGCGTAGAAGGAAAGAATGTCGTTCTCCACGCGCGGGTCGGAGGGTGTCAGGGTGCCGGCGGGCAGGTTCGTGGCGATATCTCCGGAAACAATGCCTTCGCCTTCTTTTCCGCCTTCGTCCCCGTCGTCGTCTTCGTCTTGTCCGCTTTCGCCGGCGTCTTCTCTTTCTCTCTCGTATTCGCCGCCGTCGTCTTCTCCTTCTCTCCCGGATTCGCCGCCTTCTCCTTCTCTCTCACGCCCGCCGTCGCCGTCTTCTCCTTCTCTCCCGGATTCGCCGTCTTCTCCCTCAGATTCGCTGTCGGCGTTTTCTCCTTCGGCGGGTTCCTCCGGATCTTCCGGATCCGTCTCCGCCTCCTCGTCCTCCGGATCCGTTTCCTCTTCCGGCGCCTCGGAGGTTTCCGGCTGCTGCTCCTCACGGTATTCGTTCAGTTCTTTTGCATTGGACAGTTCCGACATGGACTGTAAAAGCAGCGGCTCCGGCGAATGAATAGGGCTTTTCGGCTCTATTTTTTCGGAGGAGCGCAACGCGAAAAAAAGCGTCAGACAGAGCGCAGCAAGAAGCAGCGGCCCCAGAATTTTCCGGATTCTTTTCTTCACGCCGCGCTCCTCCTTTCTTCCATCAGATCCAGCGTGCGTACAGGATCATGTTTTCTGTAACCGGTTCGTTTTCAAAATCAAAGGGTTCGGTGAAGGAATCGTCCTTATACCACCCTCCGAACATATAGCCCGGCCGGACGATCTGTCCGGGACGTTCTGTCTTTCTGCCCCGCCAGCAGCGGACGGTTTTCACCTCGGCCTCGCAGTAGGTCTCGAATTCGACTTTTTTCCTGAGTACGAAAACGAGGAGCAGAAGAAGAAGGAGCAAAAGGAGAAGCAGCAGCAGAAGCCACCACCAGCAGAAACCCGCTCCCCCGTTCTTTTCCCAGCCGGGATACAGGGTCATATTGCGATCGGTTACGCTGTCCGTTTCAAAGTTCCAGGGGTCCGTACACGCGTCATCCCGGAACCAGCCGGTAAAGCGGAAGCCTTCCCGCACCGGATCCTCCGGCCGTGCGAGCCGGTTTCCCTGCGGGACGGTGATGCGTTCTTCCTGCCCGTCCTCGTGCAAAAGAGTTACCGTACAGAGATTGCCGACGGTGACGGTCACGTCCTGGCAGCTGCTCACGTAGGTTCCCGAGCCGTCCGGCAGAGACACGAGGTAATCCTCACTGGAAATGGTGCTGCTTCCTTCTTCGGCAATCACCTCCAGCTGGACGCTGCCCACAATGGTATCCGCGGCCCAGCTCTTTCCGCCGTGCAGGTCTGTATAATTCATATAATACTCGCGCTGGCCCGTGCCGCGGGAGACATCCGCCGTGCGGACGCCCTCGGAGACCAGCTCTCCGCCCTCGAGAAGGCGGAAGAAACCGGTATCATAGTGCAGCTCGTCCTGCATGCTGTACATGGTATAAGCGCTCTTTTCGTCCGTGCGGCGGAGCGTCAGCAGTACCGTAACCACCTCTCCCGTGTGAACGGTCTCTTCACTTTTTCCGTTGACCGAGAGTTCAAAAAGAAATTCGGGTTTTCCCGCCGCCCGGGCGGGCAGCAGACATAGCGCAGAGAGCAGTATCCCGAGCAGAGGAACGATCCTTTTTCTTTTTCCCATTCCCTTTTCCTCCTTACTGATCTGCCGGTTTCATGGCTGCCAGCGCGTCCATGCAGTTGAGGACGCCGTCATGATTCAGATCGGCGCGCAGATAGAGCTCCATGCCGCCCGGCAGTGCGGACGGGGAAGCGTATACCAGGTTATACATATCCAGGATCATTTCCGCATCCGCGGCATCCGGGTGACCGCTCATGTTGAGGTCACCGCCGGTATCAGGCGTAATGGCATCTGTCTTTTCAAAGGTGATCCGTTTCAGCAGTTCCTCCTTTTCAGGCTCTTCACTTTCCGTGATCAGCAGAGCGAAGGTACCGTAGGCCGGCGATTCAAACATTTTTACACCGTCCAGACAGGGGACACTGCCCTGCTCCCTCTTGGGGGAGTAGCGGAGAAGATAGAGCTCCGTATCATTGAGAGACAGGTAATGGGTAATGGTCAGTGTGTCCCCCTCGGGTGTCTTCTCCACCTGCAGACGGATGCTTCCGGTCACGTTCTCCGCGCTGATCCGGTAGCTGCCGTTCTCCCGCCCGGTGACTTCCACTTCTTTTCCGTTCACATAGGCCGTGACGTCATAGCGATAGCCCTCTTCTGTTTTCACGGTGAAGCCGAAGTCTTTTCTGAGCGCTGTGGTAGCCGCGGCGGTCACGGCGCCGGCTGCGTTTCCTTCCACGGAAACCGTGACCGTGCTGCTGCCGGAAGTACTGCCGCCGCTATAGCTGCTGCCGACGGAAGCGCTCTGGCTGCCGGCGGTTTTGCTGTTACTGCTGCCGGAGGTGGTTTTACTGCTTCCGGAAGCGGGGCCGCCGGCAGTGATTTCTTCGTCCGGCTCATCGTCGTAGATGTCTGCGCCGGTCTGTTTGCGCGTGGCCGTGATCCGGATATCGCCGGTGATGTCTTCTCCGGGAATCGTATAGGTATCTTTCGATGAATTTTTTGTCCGGTCATAGCCGCTGTACGTTTTCCCGTCGATCGTTACCTTTACGGTGTAGGTATAGCCTGTGGTTTTCCGCAGCGTGAAGCTGTAATCCTCGCCGTAGGCGGCCGCGCCCGTACCGGTATCCGCGCTGATATTCCCGGAGGCGTTTCCGGATACGGTGACCTTATACGTCTCTTCTTCCTGCTTCGTTCTCTCCACGCGGATCGTAATATTTCCCTTTACGTCTTTTCCGGGAATGGTATACTTCGTGCCGGAAAAGCTGTAGCCTGTATACGGCGCGCCGTCGATGGTAATGTTGAGCGAATAGGTATAGTTTTCCTGCTTTGACAGGGTAAAGGTATAGCTTATGCCGGTGGTGGCCGTAGCTTTTGCGTCCACGTCCTTCTTCGCGTTGCCCGTGACGGTGACGCTCACGGTTTTTAACCCGTCGTCTTCTCCGGTGGATTTCCTCTCAACAGTGATTGAAATATCGCCGCGGATATCATTGCCGGGGATCGTGTACAGGTTTCCGTCATTGGTGAACCCCGTATACGCCTTTCCTCCGATGGTTACGGTCACGGTATAGCCATATCCCGCCTTTTTGTTCACGGTAAAGGAATAACCGTTTTTGTAAACCGCGCTTTCCTCTGCCACGGTCTCTTTTTCGCCGGAACCGGTGATATGAACCGCGAAGGTCTTCGGGGTGCGTGTACCGCGGATCTCCAGTGTGCCTGTGACATTCTCCACGGTATAGCTGCCGTCTCCGTTCTCTTTCACGGGCACGTTCTCTCCGCCTGCCGAAGCGGTCACGGGGCCGTACTCATAGCAGACCTCATCACTGCTGCTGCGGGTAAAGGTATAGTCTTTTCCATGGGAGACCCACTTGTCGCCGGAGAAGCCGTCCGGAAGCGTCACAGGATACTGCGCCGCGGAGATGGATACTTTCGCCGAAGATTTTATCAGTGCTGCCTGGAGAAGGTCTTCTGCTGCCGCGGATTTCTGCGGAGAGAAGCCGCATTCTCCTTCCTTCAGATGAAGCTCCGCTTCTCCGGAAGCAATCGCTGTAAAGTCAATGGCATATACGCCGTCCGTAAGCTTTTCGGTATTTCCGAAGTCTGCAATCCGTAAAACGCCGTCACGGACCGGTTCACAGGAGTAGATGTTATCGCTTTTTCCCTCATAGTGAAAGCGGGTGCTGTCATAATAGATCATAATCTGCGAGGCGTTGAAATCATCGTAGCCATTGGCAGATACGTCAAGATATACGGTCAGCTTCTCGTTTACGGCGGCTTCCTCTTGACTGACCCGGATGCCGGCACTGTAACCGGGGCGGGGATTTACCGTCACCGAGAGAGGACCGGATGTTTTTATGGATACCGGCGTGAAGTCAACTGACTCCGCCGCCTTTTTTTCCAGGGTAAAATCCGCTGTCGTACTGTGGCTCACATTTTTTGCCTGAAACCGGAGGTTCACGAGATTGCCTGCCGGGATGCGCGTGGCGTCTTTTTCCTCGACGGAGCCTTCCGTGCGTGTGTAATCGCAGCTGAATAACGCGCCTGCGTACATCCGTCCCGCTGCCGGTTTTATGACGTGCATGGCGGGATTGGTATCTTCCGCAGGACTGCCGCCCACATACTCCAGTACCTCCGTATCGTACTGCAGACGGTACTCCAGTGCTCCCGCGTTTTCCATCTCCTGATCAAGGGCTAAGGTGACCTCGATCTCTTCGCCTGACATGAGCTCCTTTTTTTCGGCGCTCACACGTACCGTCGGATCCGCCGCCAGCGCCGGGAGAAGCAGATTGGCTGCCAGCAATGCAGAGAGAAGCCATACTCTCTTTCTTTTCATTCTGTTGTTCTCCTTTCCCGGCACTCTCACCGCCAGCGGGCATAGAGTGTCATGTTTCGTTTTACCCTGTCCGTCTCCCGGTTCCAGGGCGTCGTATAATTCCGGTCCCGGAACCAGCCGGCGAATGTGCAGCCTTCTTTTACGGGGTCCACGACGCTCCCCAGGGGCCGGCCCTTCAGCGGATGCTGCGCCGGGACTTCTGTTCCGCCGAAGGTTTCAAACTGTACGGTTTTCCGAAGACTGAAATATACTGCCGCGGCGATCAGCAAAAGGGCGAGAGGGATCATCCACATGAGGATGCCGATGCTGCTTTTTTCCCACTTTGCATACAGGGTCATGTTGTTCTCGACCCGGTCTTTCTCCAGGTCCCAGGGGTTCTGCAGGTCTTCCTCCAGATACCATCCCGCGAACTTATATCCCCTGCGCTTCGGTACAGAGAGTTTGCCAAGGAGGGAACCGCGCTCCACGAGGATGCTGTCCATGCTCTCCCCGCAGCTGGTCACGAAGCTCACCATGCACTCGCTGCTGACGACCACGGTCAGATTGGAGCAGGTCGCAGGACAGTTTGTGAGCCCGTCCCGCCCCGACACCAGATACTCCTCGCAGCGGATCTCACTCTCGCCCCGGGTTCCGGTCACTTCGAGCTGGAAGCTTCCAATCACGGTCTTTGGCTGCCATTCGGCCCCGTTTCCCAGATTCAGGTAGTTCATATATATGTCCCGGTCCCCGTCCCGAAGCTTAAGGTCACGCCATTCGATGCCGCCGGTGAGCAGCTGGCTGCCTTCCACCAGGCGGAAAAAGTCTCCGTCATAACGGATCTCGTTCTGCATGGCGTGCATCAGATAGCTTTCGTCTTTGTCCGTCCGCAAAAGGGTAAAGGAAACGGTAATGATATCTCCTGTCTCGGCATGACGGACACTTTCACCGTCTGAACTGAGGACAAACGAAAACCCGCCTGCGTCTCCTTCGGCGCAGGCCGGGGGGCAGGCTATGACAAACAGAAATAGAAGTAAGAACAGATAATATCCGAACCGTTTCATTTTCCATGATCCTTTCTTCATTCGCATCCCCCGATCAAAAAAAGAAACGCCCAAAAAGCGCACCCTGCCCGTAATGGACAGGAGTTGCTTTCTGGGCGTCGGTTTTTCCGTAAGCCCGGCCTCACAGCCGTTCCTGTATTCTTTTTTTGAGGGATGCGAAAGACAGTTGAACTTATTTGATCATGATGCTCCGCCTGACTTCTTCCACGCGAACGGGCTCCCCGTTTCGAACGGATACGGTCAGCTCGCCGAAGGACAGGCTGCGAAGCAACTGGATGATTTCTTTTTCCGACGGAGTGCAGACGAAGGTTATCTCGTCCTTTTTTTCCGCGGGTTCTGCGTTTTTCATGAATCCTCCCATAATAATAAATGCCCGGACAGCCAGGCTGTACGGGCGAAAAACCGGGAGTACAGCGCACCGATACAGGCAGTCCGCCGGTTGTCGATTCCCAACGTATCTGACTTAGCTTCTCCCGGGAAGCATCACAGTGACCTGTTCGCGGGGACTCTCACCCCATTCCGCCGCCGCTCTCTGCGGTAACCGACAACGATTCACATATATTCTTTTTATATTCTACACAACTTCTTTCAAAAAAGCAAGAGGTCTTTGTTACCGCTCGAATGCCAGCTCGATCTGTCTGGCGACGAGTTCTTTTTTGGACATGCCCCGGGCTTCCCAGAGCATGGGATACATGCTGATGGCGGTGAAGCCGGGCATGGTGTTAATCTCGTTGAAGACCACGGTGCCGTCTTCCCGGATGAAGAAGTCCACGCGTGAAAGGCCGTAACCGTCGAGGGCATTGAAGATCCTTACCGCTTTGTCCCGGATTTCCTCCACGATGGCGGGATCCACATCGGGATCGGTCACGGTCTGGGAATCGGGGTTATTGTATTTGGCATCGTAGTCGTAGAAATCGGCTGCTGCCAGGATCTCGCCGATCCCGGTGGCCACGGTCTCATGGCGTCCGCCGCCGAGCACGGCGCACTCCACCTCACGGCCTTTGATGTATTCCTCGCAGAGGATCTTGTCATCAAAAGACGCGGCGTTTTTCATGGCTTCGATCAGAGCTTCCCGGTCGGCTGCCTTCGAGGCGCCGCAGGAGGAACCTGCCCGGGAGGGTTTTACAAATACCGGATAGGCGATCTTTTCTTCCACGCGGGCGACGGCTTCCCGAAGCCCTTCCTCCGTATCGAGTTCTTTGGCTCTCACCCCGGCAAAGGCTGCCTGGCCGATGCCGATACTGTCAGCAATCACCTTCGTGAAGAATTTGTCCATGCCAACGGCGCTTGCCAGCACGCCGCAGCCGACGTACGGGATATGAGCCATCTCCAGGAGTCCCTGAATGGTACCGTCCTCACCGTATTTTCCGTGAAGGCAGGGCCATGCCACATCCACGGCAATATCTTCCACATCCCCGTCCGGAGTCGTCACGATGACGCACTGTTTTCCGGCATCGGGACTCAGCTCCGCGGAGACATCGGATTCCGTCCAGGTTCCGTCTTCGATCTGCGAAATGTCGTCCACATAGAGCCAGCGCCCGTCTTTGGTGATGCCGATGTAGAGGATGTCAAACCGGTCCTCGTCAATGTTTTTTGCCACATTGAGGACGGATTTGCAGGATACTTCGTGTTCTGACGATTCCCCGCCGAAGATCACGGCGATTGTTCTGATTTCTTCCATTATGCCTCGATATCTTTCTGAACGCTCTTGGCAACGGCCTCTGCGTCACCGGTCTCGGTTCCGGACATGCCGTTCTTTAAGGCATCCGCCTTCTCGATTCTGGCAATGGCGCTTCTTACCATGGGGATCCGGCAGTTCTTGTTGCCGAACTCAACGATCACCATTTCATTGGTAATATCGATGATCTGTCCGTAGAATCCGGAGGTGGTGACAATGTAATCACCGATGGCCATGCTTGCATACATTTCTTCCTGACGTTTTCTTTCTTTCTTCTGGGGCTTGATGAGCATGAAGTAGAACATTCCGCCGAGGAATAAGATGTAGATGATGATTGTCGCTATGTTCATGTTGTTCTCCTTTTTATTGTTCAGGACCGGAGTCCTGCAAGTTTCTTTCTGGTTATGGCGGGCAGGGATTTCTCCCGGATCACACGCTCCGCCCTTCGGTTTTTCTATGATTTTGCGCGCAATCGAGCTTCAAAATCATGAAAAACTCGAAGTTCTCCCGCTACGTGATCCGGGAGAAATCCCTGTTCATCATCCACGACAGATCCCTGCTGCCGCTGATGACAAAATCGCGAATATCCGGCCCGTGAGGCTTACACTTTTCGAGACAGTTTCAGTCCGGATCCGGGTCGGTGAGGCTCTCGTTCATGCGCTTCCGGTACGCTTCGAAGGTGCCGGTGCGGATGGCGGTCCTGATCTCCTCCATGAGGTGATTGTAGAAGTACAGGTTATGGAGCACGCAGAGACGGAGTCCGAGCATTTCTCCTGCTTTCAGGAGATGCCGGATGTAGGCTCTTGAGTACTCACGGCAGGCGGGGCACTGACAGCCCTCTTCGATGGGACGCGCGTCCAGTTCGAAGCGCTTGTTTAAGAGATTGAGCTTGCCGTTATGGGTGTAGACATGTCCGTGCCGGCCGTTTCTTGACGGATAGACACAGTCGAAGAAGTCGACGCCGCGGGCCACGCCCTCGATGATGTTTAAGGGGGTCCCCACGCCCATAAGGTAGGTGGGCTTTTCTTTCGGAAGATGCGGCACCACGTCGTCCAGTACCGAATACATTTCCTCATGGCTTTCCCCGACGGCAAGGCCGCCGACGGCATAGCCCGGAAGGTCCATGGCGCTGATCTCTTCCGCATGGGCGATCCGCACGTCATGCAGGATGCCGCCCTGGTTGATGCCGAAGAGGAGCTGCTCCCGGTTCACGGTATCCGGAAGGGAGTTTAACCGCTCGATCTCCGCTTTGGAGCGGGCGAGCCACCGGGTGGTGCGGGCAACGGAAGGTTCGATGTACTTCCGGTCCGCCAGCGCCGGCGGGCACTCGTCAAAGGCCATGGCAATGGTGGAGCCGACATTGGACTGGATCTGCATGCTCTCTTCGGGTCCCATGAAGATCTTGTGACCGTCAATATGGGAGGCAAAGTACACGCCCTCTTCTTTGATCTTCCGGAGGGAGGTCAGGGAAAATACCTGAAATCCGCCGGAGTCGGTGAGGATGGGACGGTCCCAGTTCATGAATTTGTGGAGTCCGCCGAATTCCCGGATCAGCTGATCGCCGGTACGCACATGCAGATGATAGGTATTGGAAAGCTCCACCTGGGTTCCGATCTCCCGGAGGTCTCTGGTGGATACGGCGCCTTTGATGGCGCCCACCGTTCCGACGTTCATGAAGACCGGAGTCTCGATCACGCCGTGAACGGTTTCCATATGGGCTGATTTTGCACGTCCTTCTGTGGCGACGATTTTGTAGTTCATAGTTCTCCTTCATGAACTGCGTGCAGCCGTGCCGGCTGCACGCAGTTCATGTGGGGTGGTGGTGAAACACCTGCAGAGATGTTTCACGCAAGTTATGGCTGAATCACTTCTCGCTGTGATTCTTTTTCTTATCTGAGAAATCCTTCCAGAGGTTGCCGGTGATGCATACGGAGGAGTAGCAGCCTGCTACGATACCGATCATCAGGGGAAGTGCGAATTCACGCACGGAGCTTACGCCGAGGATGTAAAGCACCGCTACCATGACGAAGGTGGTCACGGAGGTGAAGATCGAACGGGTAAGGGTCTCGGTCACGGAAAGGTTCACAAGCTTTGCCTTGTCGCGCTTATCCTTCAGAGCCTGGTTCTCACGGATCCGGTCGAAGATAACGATCGTTGCGTTGATCGAGTATCCGACGATGGTCAGGATGCAGGCGATGAAGGTGGAGCCTACGGACCACTTGAAGAGCGCATAGGCTGCGAGCATGACGAGCACGTCGTGGCACAGTGCGAGCACAGCGGATCCTGCGAAGCTCAGGTTCTTGAAACGGAACCAGATATAGAGAAGCATGAGCACGATGGCGATGGCCATGGCCACGAACGCATCATTTCTCATCTCGGAGGAGATGGAAGCGGAGATGTTCTCGGCGGTGATGAGTTCCTGGTCCACACCGAAGGTGTCGGTCAGGGCATTGCCGAGCGTCTCACGCTGCGCGGCATCGAGAGAACGGGTGCGGATCAGCACCTCATTGGTTCCGGATACCTTGGATACCTCAGGTGACATGTCGCCGGTTGCTTCGGTAACGACCGGAACCACCTTTGCCTGAAGCTCATCAATGGAGAGATCCTCGTTGAAGGTCACATTGGTGGTGGTACCGCCTGCGAAGTCAAGGCCGTAGTTGAACGGAGTACCGGTGGAGGTCGAGTTGATCACCATGAAGATGATGCCGAGGCCGATTACGGCGCCGGAAATAATATAGAAAATTTTCTTTCTGCCGGTGATGTCTTTTGCGTTCTCTGCGTCCACGGGGGCCTTGGTTCCGAAGAACTTCGCCTGGTCGCAGCCGATATTATAGAGCGCATTTAAGAGCCATCTGGTGATGAAGATCGCGGTTACCATGGAAAGGATGATACCGAGTGCCAGGGTCTGCGCGAAGCCTCTGACGGTTCCCGAACCCTTTAAGTAAAGGACCGCGGCTGCGATCAGGGTGGTGATATTGCCGTCGAGGATGGCGGAAAGAGCCTTGTGGAATCCGGCTTCAATGGCTTCCTTGACGGAACGCTGGAGGCCGAGCTCCTCTTTGATACGGGTGAAGATGATCACGTTGGCATCCACTGCCATACCGATGGAAAGGATGATACCGGCAATACCGGAAAGGGTCAGAGTGATATCAAACGCATCGAGCAGGATGAGGATGAGTCCGGTATACATGGTCAGTGCCACGGAAGCGGCCACACCGGCCATCCGGTACAGAACGATCATCAGGATGAAGATGATGATGAGTCCCACGATGGCTGCCTTGATGGAGGTGGAGATGGCGGACTGTCCGAGACGGGCGCCGACGGTGTTACTGCGGAGCTCGGTAAGCTCTAATTTCAGAGCGCCGAGACGGATGGTCGATGCCAGGTTCTGCGCGGTGTCCACGTCGAAGTTGCCGGTGATGGAAGCCTGGCCGCCGGTGATGACATCGTTTACGATGGGGTAGGAAACGATCTCATCGTCGTACACAATGTAGATGGGCTTGCCGAGGTTTCTCTCGGTGGCTTCCGCAAATTTCTTTGCGCCTTCGTCGTTCAGGACAAGGGAGACTTCGTAGGAATCGGCTTCGCCGTTCTTTCCTTCGTTTCTGTAAACGCCTGCGTCCTTGACGTCGGATCCGGTAAGAACCACGGAGTCGAGTCCGGTGATGTTGCCGTCCTCGTCATAGGTTCCCTCGATGAACTGTAAGGAGCCGGGTTTTCCGAGTTCCGCAAGGATCTCATTGGCATCCGAAACGCCGGGGATATCGATGTTGATCCGGTCGGATCCTTCCTGATATACCTGCGCTTCCGTGGAGTAGCCTTCGGCTCTCTTCTGGAGCTTGTAGATGGTATCGGACATATCCTGTGCGGAAGGATTCTCTTCCGATGTCTGATAGGTGATTGAAACACCGCCGTTCAGGTCAAGCCCGAGGGTGATGTTTTCCATGTTCTGGACACCCAGGAACATGAATGCTGCTGTCGCGATCACAAGGATAAGAAGCGTTATGATCGATTTTGCCTTGCTGTTTGTTTCCATGATAAAGTGCCTTCCTAGAAAATTTGTATTAACACATTAGCCGAACTATCATAGCACAGCCTTCTGTTTATTTCAAGAAAAAAGTGCTATAATGAGGAAGAACCGG
>JAZUHZ010000224.1:0-7031 GCA_045642005.1 Candidatus Avilachnospira sp. | reverse complement strand
TATACCGGGGAGCATATCCCGGAGGAAAAACTGGAGATGATTCTCAAAGCAGGACTTCTGGCCCCCTCCGGCCGGAACAGAAAGCCCTGGGAGTTTATCCTCGTAAGGGACAGGGAGATGCTCCGGAAACTGTCCGAATGCAGGGCAGCCGGCGCCGGTATCCTTGCGGAGGCTGACGCGGCAATCGTCGTAGTCGGTGACACGGAGATCACGGATGTCTGGACGGAGGATTGTGCCATCGCCATGGCCCAGATGCATCTGATGGCTGACGCGCTTGGCGCAGGCAGCTGCTGGGTACAGGGCAGACTCCGCCGGAAAGCGGACGGTACACCGGCCGACCGGATCGTGAAGGATCTGCTCGCCATCCCGGAGAAGTTTGCACTGGAGGCGATACTCAGTCTCGGCATCCCGGAGAACCATCCCGAAGCGTATGATCCGGAAAGCCTTCCTGCAGAGAAGATACACCGGGAGAAATTTTGAGCATCAAAAACAGAATCACGAATGGATATCATAAAAAAAATTGCACAGGAACTGTCCGTAAAACCGCTGCAGGTTGAGGCGGCGGTAAAACTTATTGATGAGGGGAACACCATTCCCTTTATTTCGCGTTACCGCAAAGAGGCAACGGGCTCTTTAAATGACGAGCAGCTCCGCACTCTGGACGAACGGCTCCGATACCTTCGGAACCTCGAGGAAAAAAAGACCCAGGCCATCTCTTCCATCGAAGAGCAGGGAAAACTTACGGAGGAACTCCAAAAACAGATTGAAGAAGCCGAGACCCTCGTGGCGGTGGAAGACCTCTACCGTCCGTTCCGCCCGAAACGCCGCACAAGGGCCATGATTGCCCGGGAGAAAGGACTCGAGCCGCTGGCTGCGATCATCCGGGAGGAAATGGCCACAGCGCCGCTTCCGGAGATTGCCGCCGCATATCTTAGTGACAGGGAAGGGGCAGAGGTAAGGACCCCGGAAGAGGCCGTTGCCGGAGCATGCGACATCCTTGCAGAAGAGATCGCGGATCGCGCGGACTTCCGTGCTGTGATCCGGAAGGCCGTGCTCGAGCACGGTGACATCGAGTCTGCCGCAAAGGATGAGGCGGCCGATGCCAAGAAAGTCTATGAAGGTTATTATCAGTACGCGGAGCCTGTGAAAAAGATTCCGGGACACCGGATCCTGGCGTTAAACCGCGGGGAGAATGAAAAGATCCTTTCCGTGAAGGTAACCGGCCCTGATGAGCAGATCATCAGCGCCTTAAGCCGCCAGACAATCCGGAAGGGCAATCCCTTCACGAAAAAAGCCCTGGAGGATACGGTGCGTGACAGCTACGAAAGGCTCATCCGCCCGTCCATCGAGCGGGACATCCGCAGCAGTCTTTCCGAAAAGGCGGAGGACGGCGCTATCAAAGTGTTTGGCGAAAACCTCCGGCAGCTTCTCATGGCAGCTCCGATTGCCGGCCATACCGTGCTCGGATGGGACCCTGCCTTCCGGACGGGGTGCAAGCTCTGCGTGGTCGACCCGACAGGCCGGGTGCTTTACACCAACGTGATCTATCCGACGGCACCGCAGATGCGGGTGGAGGAGTCAAAGCGGGTTCTCAGAGACATCATCCGAAAGTACGGTGTGGACATCATCTCCCTCGGAAACGGCACGGCATCCCGGGAATCCGAACAGGTGATCTGTGACTTCCTCCGGGAGACCGGTCTTCCCGTGAAATATATCATTGTCAACGAGGCGGGAGCCTCGGTCTATTCCGCTTCGAAACTCGCGACGGAGGAATTCCCGGAGTTTGATGTGGGGCAGCGTTCGGCGGCCTCAATGGCCAGAAGGCTGCAGGATCCGCTGTCGGAACTTGTAAAGATTGATCCCAAAGCCATCGGTGTGGGACAGTATCAGCATGACTGTGACCAGAAAAAGCTGGAGGAATCGCTCGGCGGCGTGGTGGAGGACTGCGTGAACCGGGTCGGCGTGGACTTAAATACCGCATCGGCCTCGCTTCTTCAGTACGTTTCGGGCATCAATAAAACAATCGCCAGGAATATTGTCGCTTACCGCGAGGAGAACGGGAGCTTCAAGAACCGGAAAGAGCTTCTGAAGGTCCCGAAACTGGGCCCCAAAGCCTATGAGCAGTGTGCGGGATTCCTCCGGCTTCGGAATTCCACCGAGCCGCTTGATATGACCGGTGTGCATCCGGAATCCTATGGCGCAGCCAAAAAACTGATCGAAAGCCTTGCCTATACGGAAGAGGAGATCAGAAAAGGGGGCCTTCGGGGCATCTCTGCGAAAGTAAAGGATCTCCCAAAGACGGCAGCGGAACTCTCGATCGGCATGGAGACACTTTCAGATATCCTTAAGGAACTGGAAAAGCCCGGGCGTGACCCGCGTGAGGATATGCCGAAGCCCGTCTTAAAATCCGATATTCTCTCCATGGAGGATCTGAAAGAGGGAATGGAACTGAAAGGCACGGTCCGCAACATCACCGATTTCGGCGCCTTCGTAGACATCGGCGTGCATCAGGACGGCCTTGTGCACATCTCCCATATGTCGGATAAATTTATCCGTCACCCGCTTGAAGTCGTGAACGTCGGGGATGTGGTGGATGTCAGGGTGCTGTCGGTTGACTTAAAAAAACAGAGAATCGCTCTGTCCCTGGTGAAAGGCGGAAAGGGATAAAACGCCTCGGACAGAGAACAATAAAAGTACAAAAAAGAGTGGACAGGTGCAGATGCATGCGCCTGTCCGCTTTTTTTAGATTCTTCCGGGATAGGCTTCTGTATCAATAGGCGTTAACATTACTATTAAAGAAATTGAATTTTAAATTCATGAAGTGTTCACGTGAGTAATGTATCATACTAGGCGTAGGAGTTTAAAATCATATGAGAAAAATATTTAAAAATAGAAAAGGCTTTTCCCTGGGAGAACTGATGGTCGTGGTGACGATCATCTGCATTTTGTTTGGTGTTGTAGCCGTTAACGTCATCCAATACAGGAAGAAGCTCAGACAGCTGGCTTATGATTCAAATGCTGAGATTATTTTGGAGGCCGCACAGAACCGACTTTCAGAACTGTATGCCGCGTATGGGGAAAAGGCATTTGACGATGTAACAACTATGAAGAAGATGACCGTAGGAGATGAAAACCTTTACTATCTGGCTACGGATGAAAGCGATCCAAGGAATGTATCTTATTAACAACCGGGGACGGGCATATTGTAGTATCCAAGGGTGCGGAACAATATGAACTGGCGGGAGAAACATTATATCGTGGGGTGAAGGCAAAACTCACCTCTGCAGTCTGGGAGCCGGAAACCGAGGAATTCAGTGTAACCGTAACAATTAGTGATGCGAAAAGCGAAAAATCCATCACATCAAAAGACTTTATTGTAGAAGCTTTCAACGGGAGTTATAATCTGAAATAACGACGAGTTCCCTTCGTGGAACACGGCGTGAAGCACGGGGACGGTTCGGCGTGTATTCGGGGAACACAGGGAGGGTTCTAAGTGTTTTTTTGTACGGGAATCAGGACAAAAGGAGACCATCGGGCTGGCTCATTTCTTTTTCCAGTGCTTCATATTCTGGTCAAAGCTTCGCGTAAAATGGCTGTGAGGAAGCTTGATAGGAGCTATAGGATGATACAGGGCGAACTGTGGGCGGTCCCGCTTGAAAAAATCTGCGGATTCTTTGAAGAACTGCCGGGAATCAAAAAAACGGGAAGCGGCCGGTATGAATTCGGGGATACGAAAATCTCGGTTTTCCGTATGCCGGAGAAAAAGGCCGGTCCTCTTTTGCTGCCGCAGACGAAGGTGCTCTGGGAGGGAACAGCCAATGAGGAACTCGAGAGAGCCTTTTGCCTTCGATTTCTTTCGGCGGGAGGATAACATCTCCGGAGGACTCTGGCATATCAAAACGACATGGATAATTTGCACAAATTCATGGTGGATTCTTCGTGCAGGACGTCAATGGAAAAATTTGCTGCTCTTTCTTTTCCTGGCCGTCATTTTCGTGTAGAATAATAAGTATCTTTAATCGGGAATGGAGAAATGATGGACGCAGATCTGAAATACTGCCGTTCGTGCGGCAAAATCATACCAAAGACATCCAAATTCTGCAGATATTGCGGTTATCAGTACACCCAGGCACACGAGATCAGCCGCAATGAGGAAGGCCCAAAGCCATCGCCCCAAAAGGCCAGAGTACCGAAGAGGAAAAAAAGAGCCGGGAAGAAGGCGGTCGCCTTTTTCCTGGTTGCTGTACTCCTTTTCACCGGTTTTGTGAAACCCGGCTTTTTCAGAAAGAAGGAAGGCGGCGGAAAGGAAACCGTCATTTCGGAAAACCATGTTTCCGGGAAGAAGGACACGAAAAAGATCCAGGTAAAAAAGACGCTTGAGACGGAGACGATGTCCCGGGATCAGCTGACCGCGGTATTTCCTGAAAGCGGCCTGAGCCTGGCCCTAACGGAGTTTATCCTGGAGGACGGACAGGAGGAGACCCTCAGGATTGAGAGCATGGACCCGGTATATGCGAAAAACGGAGATTATGTGATCAAGCCGTATCACGTCGATCTCGGAGAATTCCATGAGCTAACAGACTTTGTGACGCTCCGGATCCCGTATGACACGTCTTTCTGTGATGCGGGTGAAGACCCTGCGGAATGTGTCGGCGGTGTGTATTTTAATCCCGAGTCAGGCGGCTGGGAGGAAACACTTTATTCGATCGATGCGGAAGCCGGCGAGATTGTCATCGAGACAGATCATTTCTCCGATTTCGGGGCAATGACTGTAAGGAATAAGGGAAGAAGAGATGCCATCCTTGCGGGAGGAAGCTCCGGTGAGATTGTCGGTGACGAAGATCTCGGATATCTGAACCGGGGCCAGGCGATATCTGTCATGCAGTCGGTCTGCGCGGAAATGACCGCTGAGACGCCGGCGGCGAAACTTGCCGGCAATCAGGTGATGCAGGCGGCGATGGCGCTCGGCGGTTCGGCAGCGGACGCAGTCAATGTTTCAGGAACCGCGTTCAGCCTGGCGTATTACCTCGATCTTTCGGATAATGCGATGACCGGCAATTATTTCCATTATCACGGGGACACGAATTATCTTGACTATGTCCCGGGGCCGTACGCGGACACTTCGGCGACATATTCCAACAGGTCCTATAATATCTATAACAAGGATCTGGCTAAAAAATCAGGTGAAGTCCTCTCTAAGGTCGGAACCGCAATTTCCGGATGCAAAATTGCCTACCTTGCAGGAAAGGCAGCCATGGGCAAAGCGGAGAATTCGGAAATTTTTGATCTGTATAAGGAGGCCGCATCCATGGCCGTCAGCTTAAGCGGCAGTGCCACGCTTTCGGCATTGATGGGACCTGTCATGCTGGCGGATACCTTTATCAACTATATGTTCACCGAGAGCATGGCTATCAAGGAAAGCCAGATCGAGGAGATGTATATCTGGTTCAATGAGGAATATCGCGGATCCGGTGCGCCCACGTATACGAGACCCGGAAGAAAAGCGAATGACTGGAGAAAACGAATCATCGAGCTCATAGACGAGAACCCCGGAGCCGATTCCGCAGAGCTTCTTGAAGACGAGGTCGACAAATTCTGTAATGAGTTCTGGACGCTCGGGTCGGATGATATTTCCGATGTCGTGATGCAGATGCCGAAGACCATCAAAAGAATTACGAATGATGATCAGCGGATCCGGGAAAAGCTCACCGAGGCTTATAAAAAGAGACTCTATGATCTCCTGAACAGAGCTGTGATGCCGTCTGTCAGAGAGTATTACAGCAAAAAGATGATCCTTGCGGCGCAGAAGTCGATCGCAGCGGCCAAAAAGTATTATAATCAGGAGATTACTTTTGACGTTTTCGAACCTGACAGGACGGACGCAAAAGGAAACAAAAATGAGAAGGCAGACGCCGTGTACGGCGGATACCGGTGCTGCTTTGTGCCGCTTTCAGGTGAGGCCGATGTGGAGAACTGGTCTTCGACCCTTCCGGAAAAGAATGTGGGGCTTCGCGGCACTTTTACCCTGATCGGGCATATCACGGCGGGAAGTCCTGGGGTTCTGGCGGTATATAAGCCTGACGCCGATCTTAAGAAGGACGAACCGGTGCTCGCGGTTCCCTTTACCATCGATGAGGACAATTATGTCAGGATCATTCTCGAGGAGCCGGAGAAGGAAGATACGGATATATCCGATTTTGAGGGACTCTGGTACGATACCTGGGTCGACAGTGAACTGGACGTAAAAAAAGCCGCAGACGGACGCCTGGGAATCCGAAACTACGGCGGTATCGACGACTGGATTTATTTTGATTATTCCGAGATGCCGAAGGGTTCGAAGGTGAAAGTGCGCGGCACTGAGATGCAGATTGCAGATACAGAGCGTCTTCTGCTGCTCACAGATCCCGAGTGTGCGGGCTTTGATATGCCGAAGGATATCACTTATTATCTGTGGACAGACCCCGGAGCCGGGCAGCTGATCACGATCTTCGGAACGCAGACAGACGCCTATACCAGAGAAAGCAGTGAAACGGATGATCCGGGGATCTATGATGCTTTGCCGTCGGGAAGCACCGGGAAGGATCCGTACAGTTCGGTGATTCCGCCGGGAGGCGACTGACCGCGGAAATGTTTATGGAAAAACCGGTGGTTTTCATGTGGGCGGGTATTTTACTTACGGCACTCCTCCTTTCAGGCGCGGGAGTGTGTTATCTTGTTTCAAAAATTTCCGGTCTCGGTTTTGTCGGTGCTCTTTCGGGAGAAAGGAAACACTTACGGATCCTGATGGGTTTTCTTATCGTGGCGGTGCTTTTTGCGGTTCTTACCTTCGCGTCAGGATTTGTGAATGCCGTGATCGTTCTGATTCATTTCACGGTGTTTTACCTCTTCTGTGACCTTTTTTTTCATCTTGGAGCAAAGGTTTTTTCCCGGCCGGGAAATCCGTATGCCGTGGCTCTCTGCACCGTCCTTCTTTCGGCTGTTTATCTGTTCATTGGATGGAGCAATTTTCATAACGTGAGAAGGACCTCCTA
>JAZUHZ010000223.1:0-21403 GCA_045642005.1 Candidatus Avilachnospira sp. | reverse complement strand
CCGCGATGGGGAATCCTTCCGTCACCGCAAAGGTGGTGATGAAACTGCCCCCGGGGATCACGATAGCGTAGGGCTTTGTCTCCCCGCCCTCTGCAGGGAAGGGGATCAGCGTCACGTCCGCCATCCGCTTGTCTGCGTAGGGCGGCTCATAGAGATACACCGGCCGGATGCCGTTTTCGCCAAGCTCGTTAAGACGCTTAAGACCGTATACGATATCCTCTGCTTTTCCGGGAAAGAACTCCGGCGTCACGAGCGGCAGGATATCGTTTTTCCAGTAATGTCCCCGCAGGATGTAATCCTTAAACGGCGCAATGCCGGGCATTGTCATCATTTCACCGAATTTTTCTGTGGTGGCTATCATATCCGTTGATCTCCTTTTTTTCATAAAACCTTCTGGTCCTATCATAGCATGATGCCGGTGCCAAAACAAGGCAGCCAACGCTGCATTCTCACTGCATTCTCTCCCTCCCCTGCCGAAACTTTCCGTATGATTTTCCGGGCACATCGGTTATAATGAAAAATAAAGGGGGACGGGAGCCCGCTTCTGCAGAAAGGGCAGTCCCCGGAGGGAATGATGGCAAAACAGCAGACAACAGACTTCACTAAAGGTAAAATTTTCGGCCCGCTTTTTAAGTTTGCGGGTCCCGTTTTTCTGGCCAATCTCCTGCAGGTCATGTACGGCGCCGTGGACCTCATCATTGTGGGGAAATTCGGCCTCACGGCCGATGTGTCCGCCGTGTCCACGGGAAGCCAGCTGACCTCCACGATCACCAATGTGCTCTTCTGCCTCGCCATGGGAACCACGGTTTTACTGGGGCAGTACCTGGGAGAGGGGAGAAAAGAGGAATGCGGCCGGGTCATCGGCGGCGGAATCGCCCTCTTTGGAGGGATCGCCGCGGCGCTTACCGTGCTGATCCCGATTCTTGCGCCCTGGCTTTCCGGCGTATTCAACGCACCGCCGGAAGCTTTTGACCGGACCGTGTCCTATGTGCGGATCTGCATGTACGGTACCGTTTTCATTGTGGCCTACAACCTGCTCGGGAGCATTATGCGCGGCATGGGGGACTCCAAAACGCCTCTTTTGTCCGTGGCTATTGCCTGTGTCTTAAATATCGCGGGCGACTACCTTCTCGTGGCCAGGTGCGGCCTGGGAAGCGCTGGCGCGGCCATTGCCACAGTGGCGGCGCAGGCGGTCAGCGTGGTCATCTGCCTTTTCGTGATCAGAAAACGCGGCCTTCCGTTTCCTTTTTCGGGAAAAGACATCCGGTTTGAGAAAGACGTGATCGGCGGCATCGTGAAGCTCGGGGTGCCTCTGGCGCTGGAGGAATTCCTGGTGTGTGTTTCTTTCCTTGTGATCTTAGCACTGGTGAACTCCCTCGGCGTTATCGTGAGCGCCGGCGTGGGCGTTGCCGAAAAGATCTGCGGCTTTGTCATGCTCATTCCCACTTCGCTGGCCGCATCCATCTGCACTTTTACGGCGCAGAATTACGGAGCGGGCCGGGACGACCGCTCGGTCAGAGGGCTCCGGTATGCCCAGGGCGTCTCCTTCGGGATCAGCCTTTTTGTCTTCTGGCTTTCCTTCTTCCACGGCAATCTCCTCGCGCACCTCTTTGCCAATGATCCGGACGTCATCCGGGAGGCTTCCGAATATCTGAAAGCCTATGCCATCGACAGCATGCTGACCAGTTTCATGTTCTGCTATAACGGATATTTCAACGGGATCGGGCACACGAAATTTGTCATGTTCCAGGGTATCCTGAGCGCTTTCTGCATCCGGATCCCGGTGTCATTTCTCATGTCGCGGCAGGTCCCCGTCAGCGTATTCCATATCGGACTTGCGACGCCCTGCGCCACCTTTGTGCAGTGTATTCTCGGCACGGTCTACTTCATTTATATCCACAAAAAAAGACAGGTTGTCACCGGGTGACAACCCATTGACAACCAGGTTTATTCTGCGCGTTTGGCCGGTGGCAGCGGCCGGTGCTTTGCCGTGTAGGAATCGCACTCGATCCGGATCACGCTGACGATCGAGACAAGCCGTTCGTTGAACTCAAAATCCTTTTCTGTCTGTGTCTTCATCAGGATACTAAGCGCCCGCATTTTTTCCCCGGGAATCTCCAGGACCCTGGCCGTCCCGAAGCCGTCCAGCGAGTAATAGCTGCATCCGTACTGGCAGGCGATATTGCCGGCAAAAGGCTGCACGTCGCATTCGATCTGCACGCAGCAGTCCGGATTCGCCCGGATGACATCGAGCTTTCGGCCCTCCAGTGCCCCGTGCACGTAAAACACCAGTTTGTCATCTTCAAAGGCATACCCGTAATTCATCGGAACCACATAGGGTTTTCCCTGATCCACGAGTCCAAGGTGCAGCACCATGCCCGTATCCAGGATGTGCCTGATCTCATTCATTTCCGTAACTTCTCTGTCTCTTCTGCGCATAGCGGCCTCCTGTTTACAAAACTGTCATTTTGACAGCAACATCATACAGCAGAACCGTTATTTTTGTCTACGGATTTTCTGCGGACAGCGGGAGAGAAAAGGAATCATCCAGGAAGAACCCGGAATTGCTTCCTTCTGCAGGCTGTGGTATTATTTCAGAAAAGACCGTAAGGAGGATCCCCATGTTTCCTGCCATGCTTCTGTATATGATCGTGATGGACATCACGCCGGGCCCCAACAATCTGACCATGCTCTATCTCGGTTCCCGGTACGGGCTCAAAGGCACCCGAAAGTTCCTCACCGCCAGCGGGATCTGTTTTTTCTTAAAGATGGTGCTGTGCGGCGCCCTGAATCAGGCGCTTTCGGAGGCGATTCCGCAGATCATGAACGCGCTCAAATGGCTGGGAGCCGCCTACATGCTCTATCTGGCCGTTGTCATGGCAAAAAGCGGCTGGGCGGAGGAGACAGGCCTTGGCGGTCAGCAGCGGGAATCCACCTACCGGTCCGGCATTCTGCTCCAGATCCTCAACGTCAAGTCCTGGATCGCGGCGGTGACGCTTTTTGCCGTATATGTGATCCCTTACCCGGAAATGAAAATCAGCGTACCGGGCGCGTCTGCGCTCAATACGCTGATCATGCTGATTTCCTCTCTGATCTGGGGCGCCTTCGGCAGCGCCATGAAAAACCTCATCACCAGATACAGAAAACCTTTCGGGATCCTGATGGGTCTTTCCCTTCTCTACTGCACCGTGACCGCGGTGTTATGAGAGCTTCTGTGTCTGGTAGCTGGGGTCTTCCAGCGGCAGCTTCCCGTAGATCGTGCCTTTGGAAACTCCGATGGACTGCTTGACATCATATAACCACCATCCCTGGGCTTCGCAGGTGTACATTTTGGTGATCTTTCCGACTAATGTTGTTGATTTCGGCGCATACCAGAACTGTACCGTATCGCCGAGATAGTATTTGGCGGTGTATCCCTTGCCGCCGGCTACGGCTTCGAGCGCCTCATCGGGGAGCTCCCCGTCAGCAGAAAGGAAGGAATAAAACTTTTCCGCCTCTTCTGCTGTCATTACGATTCCTTCCTCTTCTGCGAGCTTCTGAAGCTCTTCTGCCGAGGCCGTTTGTTTTGCCTTCGCGATCATCTCATCTGTAAAATTCATCATATCTTCCTCTCCTTTTGAATAAAACCCTGTCCGGGCATTGCCTTTTCCGTTTCGGTGGATGATACCATTATTTTTATTATACCATACGCGCCGGAAATACGGAACTTCTGTCAGAACTTTTTGTTTCCATATTTTTTATACGAAGCATTCCGAAAAACGGATACGGGCATTACACGGCGCATACGCATGCATACGCATGCTTTTCCTGCTGTTTCTGTTGTAATCTGCGCATTCCTACAGTACAATGTCGGTGGAAACACAAAATCTTTCAGTCGCGAAGGGGACAGTATGCAGCTTGCCAGAATCAATTTTTATAACACCATAGGCTACACATATTCTGAAGAATACGGCTTCGGGATTGTTTATACGGCGGGAGACGAGGGGTTCTTCTGCTTTTATGAAGACGGAAAAGTGAGACCGTCAGACCGGAACACGTTTGATCCGTACAGTCAGCTGAGTTCCATGATCAAAAAAGAAACGGAAGTCAGCAGCAGCCCTGTTCTGACCGGAAAGCTGAAAGAAGCATCGGAGCAGGGGGCTCTCGTTACGTTTCACAGCGCCCTCACGGCCACCGTACGACTGGAAGGAAAAGACTTTGACGTCTGCCTGGCCCCGGACTACCGGCAGAAAGGCTGCACCTGCGGAAAAAGAGGATGTATTCACCGCGATATTGTAAAATACGCTTTCCGGGTAAGGATTGCGGCGCTTCAGGAGGCTTATATTCTGAGCAGCGAACCGGTCATGAAAAGCTATCTGACCTCCGGAAAACTTTACCGGCTGCTCGAAGACTTTAACCGGGTCCCGGGCCTTTGGGACAAAAAAGAGGAACAAAAGACCGTATATGAGAAAATCCGGGAGATCATTGACGAGCTTCTCCGGCCGGACAGTGATATCTATATTGCGGGCGCCGTCTGCCGCCTTATTCTGGAGCGGGACGCGTACTATTATGATGCCGGACTGCTGTCAGGCTACCGGTATCTCTTTGCTGCCTTCGCCGGGCACGAAAGGATCCGGAACGCTCTGGAAGTCGCCAACATTATTGAGGGAAACGGAGTTGAGGACCGGCAGCAGAAATCAAACCGCATGGTTCTGAAACGGGCGGTCAAAGAGTATGATAAAGCCTGGAATGAACTCTACGGGAAAAAGAAAGACTCCGGACCGTCCGATATGAAGGAGTTCCTTCTGAAATACCGGGAGGATCTGACGGGGCTTCTGTCCTATTATGCGTATTCCAAAGAGGAACTTGCGGAAACCGATGTCCCGTACCTCGTGCGGATCATCACGCAGAAGGTGCCCGATAACGGGCGTATTCCGGCCGTCATTGATAAACTTGATGAAAAATTTACCGGATATACGGAATGGCAGCCCGTCATCTTTGCAAAGCTTCTCGGGGCGCTTTCCCGGGAGGAGGTGCTTACCGTCTGCGGCCGGCTGAAAAATCTGAAACTGAGTCCTAAAGAGATCCGGAGTCTGGGACCGGAAAACGGAAAAAATCTCTTAAACTGCATGAAGATCGATCCCGCGTCTTTTGCCTACGCGCTTACCGAACTGCTTTCCGATGCTCCCGATGAGGAAAAGGGACATTTTATTCTGGGAAAACTGCCCGAAATGGAATGGAAAGACCGGGAGGCGTACTGGAAGATCCTCCGGGAAACAGTGACCGGGATGAAACATTGCCGTTTCCTTCTTCTTTTAGTCGCGAGTGAATTTGAGAAGGTAGAAGAGATCCGTGACAGTCTCCCGGCGCCTTCGATCAATGATCTCGCCGATTATTTCGAGGCGGATTATGAGATTGAGCCGGACGACGGCGGTTTTATCGTCACCTTCAGCATTTTCAATGCAGATACAGAAACGGAGTACCTTGCGCTCAAAGCACAGAAAGATCAGTTCTGGTGGGACTATACGCCCGATAAGGAGCTTTCGGTGTATGCTCCGGAAGAACTCCGCGCTCTCTGCATCAAAGGACGCGAGCACGAGTATGAATACGAGGTGGAACGGGCCCGGGAGGCCGATGCGCTGGCGGAATTCAACAAAAGGAATGAGGCATTCACCCGGGAATATCTGGATCTGTGCTCGTCTTTAAGTAAAGACCGCATTGTGCTCGCCGAAGATCAGAAGGCAAAGATCGAATATCATTTCAGTTTCGGCCGCTACAACATGCTCAGCTTCCGCGTGGGCAATCCGAAATTCTATGTCGTGAAAAACGGCAGCGAGTTCCTCCGCGCCTTCCGGGAAGGGAGCACGGTGGAATACGGAAAAGATCTCATTCTGACCCACAGCACGGAAAACCTCAGGGAAGAAGATGCGGCGGCAGTCAGATTTCTCATGTCCGCGCGCTATTCGGTGTCAACCTCTTACGATCAGAAAATGAAGAGGTATATTTATCTGTCCGATGCCAGTCTCCCGAATCTTTTCCCGCTTCTTAAGGACTGCGCGGTCTATATCGATGAGGAACCGGTCACGGTGCGCCTTGCGGAGCGGGCCTTGAGGGTGCAAATCGATGAGAAATTTATTCTCGGCACCACCCTCGATCCGGAAAAGGAAAAACTCTATGATTTTTCCGGGCACGGATACGTTCTTCGGGAGGAAAACGGACGGAAATATCTGGATATCGTGGCGCTTTCTCCGGAGGAGACCGGGCTTCTTTCCTTCGCGGACCGGCAGAAAGGGACCTGTATCAAGCCTATTCTCGGGGATTTCAAGCGGAATCTCTATTCGCGTTTCTTTGAACTGATCGACGTGCCGGTCGAACTGGCCCGTACCTTCCGTCTCGGCGACATCCGGATCAACGCCTATTTCGACTATGAGAGCGGTGTGATCACGCTGGCGACGAAATACCAGAAAAATGACGCGGAACTGAGGGAAGAGGAGATCGCGGACCTCTCGGATCTCGCCCGCGTGCGCTCTTATAAGGAGTATCTTTCCTCCCTCGGCTTTGCGGGAGGAGTGCTTTCGGACGAGGCGGCGATCCTTTCCTTCTTCAAGATGGATTTCAGCGCCATGAAAAAGCTCTGCAATGTCTATCTGTCGGAAAATCTGACCAATAAGCAGCTTCTTTCCGTAAAGACCCAGACGATCCGCATCCAGTACGGGAAAAGCGGCATCATGGAAGCCTTCCTCGAGCCGTCGGAGTACACCGAGGAGGAACTCCGGGAGATCCTCAAAGCGCTCCGCAAAAAGAAAAAATTCCTCATCCTTTCCGGGGACCGGATCGTGGATCTCGATACCGGGGAGGCCGCGGAATTTGCGGAAGCCGTGTCGGATCTGGGGCTTGATGAAAAGGCGCTGTACCGTAAAAAAGAAATCGGCATGGTGAACGCCATCAAGGCCTTTGCTCATGAGAGAAACTGCCGCCCCGACCACTATCTGCGCAGCATGATCGAAGAGATCCGGCATTATAAAGAGGCGGACGTGCCGGTTCCGGCTCTCAGGGAGGAACTGAAGAATTATCAGGTGGAAGGCTACCGCTGGCTGTCCATCCTTTCGAAGTATAACATCGGCGGCATCCTCGCGGACGATATGGGTCTCGGAAAGACACTGCAGATGATTGCCCTTCTGAAAAACGATCCCGCAGAGCGGCCGAGCCTCGTGGTCTGCCCGAAGAGCCTTCTCTTCAACTGGGAGAGCGAGTTCGGGAAATTTGACGGGGAGACAAAGGTCGTAAAGATCTGCGGCACGGCGCCTCAGCGGGCGGAGATCATTTCCCGGATCAATGCTTGTGAAAAGGCCGTGTACATCACCTCCTACGATTCCCTGCGGAATGATATCGGGCTCTATACGGTCGAATTTCTGTACGGGATCCTGGACGAGGCGCAGTACATCAAAAACGTGAAAGCGCAGAAGACGCTTTCCGTGAAGGAACTCCGGGCGCAGCACCGCTTCGCCGTCACCGGTACGCCCATTGAAAACAGCGTGATCGATCTCTGGAGCATTTTTGACTATGTGATGCCGGGCTATTTTGAGGAACTCTCGGCCTTTAAGGGTGCCTACACGAAAGATGCCTCCTATGCGGATGCCATCGCGAAGAAGGTGGGGCCGTTCATCCTGAAACGGTCGAAAGCGGATGTTCTCTCGGATCTTCCGCCGAAATTCGAGCGCATTATCTCTGCCGAGATGAGCTCTTCCCAGCGGAAACTGTACGACGCCATGCGGATGGATGCCGCGCAGAAGATTGCGGAAAGCGGCCAGGTCTTCGAGATCCTTCCGTATCTGACAAGGCTGCGTCAGGTCTGCGTGGATCCCTCCATGTTCGTGTCGGATTACAAGGGCGGGAGCGGAAAGATGGATTACCTGCGGGAGATGATCCCGGAGTATATCGCCGCGGGACACCGGATCCTCCTGTTCTCCCAGTTTGTCAAAGCCCTGGAGAGCGTGGAGGAGATCTTAAAATCCGCCGGCATTCCCTATTACCTGCTGACCGGCGCCACGCCGGCAAAAGAACGGGTGGCCATGGCGGACGATTTCAATAACGGCGGAGAGGCCGACGTGTTCCTCATCTCCCTGAAAGCCGGCGGAACCGGACTGAATCTGACCGGCGCCGACACCGTCATCCATCTCGATCCCTGGTGGAACCTGGCTGCCGAAAACCAGGCGACAGACCGGACCCACCGCATCGGGCAGCAACGGAACGTGGAAGTGATCCGTCTGATCGCGGACAACTCCATCGAGCAGCGGGTGATCGAACTGCAGCAGCTGAAAAAAGGTGTCTCCGACCGCATGATTTCAGGAGATGACAGCGCCGTCACCGCCGCCACCCTGGAAGACATCGCCTTTATCCTGCGGCAGTAACCGTTGGGGCTGCTTTTTGCTTTTGACAGAATTGTCTTATTATAGTAGCTGAAACAGAGACGTCATAACCGAATATTCAACAAATTAGTAACTAAAATATGTAAAAATAATTACAATCGCAGCAGTTATATTTGTATTCATAATCGGGTACAGAAACAGCGTGCCGGATAGGGAAGATCGTCTGAGAAATATGATGGTTTTTCAGGGAAAGGACAAAATGGACTCTCAGGATGCAGCGGATGAGATCAGATATGCGCTTGAAAAGCATGCTGGCTGGGACAAACTGTTTCTTTCTGATAATTTCAAGGGAAGGTTCAAAAACAGGAAAAGCATCCTGGGAAATATCCGGAATGTTGAAAATATAGACTGCTATTCAGGGGATCAGTATGGATTGGGTGATGTGGTTGTGATCACCGTGGATTACCGCACTCCGTTGTTTAAAAAGATTCCGAGGCAGTTTCAACGGAATTATACTATGAATATAAGCCAGACTCAAACAATGACATAGACGATCTGATTTTGTTGGATAAGAAGAATATCTGTACTTTCAACGGAGAACCGGCAGAGGGATAGTTATCAGACAAGATGAGCGTTAAATGGAAGCAATTTGCGGGTGACCGCAGGAAAACAATTCGGAGGAACAGATTCATGGCAGAAAATATTTTTGAACAGGTACGCGACATCCCGCCGTTCTGCAGGGTCGCCAAAACCGGAAAAGTATATCTTCGCTATCTGGACAGCCCGTTCAACGAAAATCCTTCCGCAAGGGGCATTATTTACGTCGGGCATGTGACGGAAGACGGAAAGATGCTGACGGAGGAGCCGTTCTTTCACTGGTGTGAGCGAAATGAGGAGGTGGAAGCCTATAAGGCCGAAAGAGAACGGCGCTGGGAGGAAAACCGCAGGGCCTGGGAAGAAGAACGGAAAAGGAGACAAGAGGAAGAAAGACAGCTTCGGATTTATAATACGGAGTATCACGTAAGTTCGGGCTGCAGTATTCTCGTGGAACGCGTTTTTGACCGTATCGGGATCAATTCGGTTCTTCATGCTTTATATGATGATTTTACCGTGGCGTCTCTCAAACAGATGGCGGTCAATTATACTTATCACGGAACCAGGGCATTCCTTGATCAGACGGGAATGTACGGCACCTGTTATCCGCCGGAAGCTTTCCCGTATCTGAGAGCAGGGCAGGCTGTCAGCGTGCTTGATCAGGCCGGAGAAAAGTATGAAGAATTCTTTGAAGCCTGCAGGAAGGAAAATGCCGAAAATGAATGGGTCGCCTTCCAGACGGTATGCCGGCTGGAAATCTATATACCGAAACGGAATCCGTATCAGCAGAGCATGTTCTGGATGGACGGCTTTAATCCGTTGGAAGCAGGAACATGCCTCTTTCAGCCGATGACTGTGATCCTGGACCGGCAAACCGGAATCCCGGTGACCTTTGTCAAAAACATGGATATACGGGACCGTGCATCCGGGAAAGTCTTTGCCAATGCGGAAAAGGAGCCGGGAAAAAAGTTTCTTTCAGTGGTCAATGATCTCAAAAATCTGCCGGAAGAATATAAAGAGTGCGGAGAAAATAAGCAGAAATTTGCCGTGATCCTGATGCCGGGCGAACCGGGGGCGCAGGAGGCCATCACAAAATATCATGAAACGCTGTGGAAAGAAGGCGTGATAACCGCCAACAGGGCCCGCTGTAAGAAATTTGAAATGACGCTCGATGGCATCTCCGGCTGGGGATTTGTCGGATGCAGAAAAGAAGACCGGGAATGGATCATCAGCGAAACCGACGAACGGCTCGCGTACGGGAAAAGGCTGTTAACAGAAGGAGAGCGCGGCGGAGAGCAGTATGAGCATCTATTCGAGTCAGAAGTTGACAAAGAGGGTTTTACTGTAAAATTCCATCTGATCCGGGGCGGCAAAAAACGCTTCGCCTATGAAGCCGGGTACTTTGTGCTCTTTACCAATGATCCGGCCATGACCGAAGAAGAGGCGGTTACGTGGTACTATTATCAGGGTGACAACGACATACGCATGAACCGCGTCATGAACTATTACGAAGGAGCCGACCTGTTCAGCGCTTTTGACCGGAACGGGATGCTCCTGGTGTATTTCCTGTCATCTGTGGTGATCAGTGAAATCGAAAGGCTGTTATCCGCCTATATGATTACGGAGGATATTACGGTCTCTCAGACGATTGACCGTCTGAACTCAGTTTCTGTCCGGCATTATCAGGGGAAATATTCTCAGGACGAGTGGGCGCAGAAATATCTTCACGAATACCGTTCCCTGTGGAAGGCAGCCGGGATCACCGTGAAGGATCTGTTCGACTATGCCAGAAGAGTCATGGATGACCCGGAATATTTCAGCGAAGAAGAGGACGAGGACGACTGAATTCATAACCTATACCCGCGATCAACAACCCCGTTGTTGCCAGTCACACCATAACCAGTCTGAATGAGGGAGGGGTGTGAACCTGCCCGAATTCACGGTTTTCACATCCCTCTCCTGCCTGTCATCCTTCGTGCCCCTGGCCAGGAGGATGTGAAATAGTTCAATTTTCCTGATTTCACATCCCTCCTGAAAAAGCGAGGGATGTGAAAGTGTCTGAAAAACGGGATTTCCCATCCTTTTTTGGGGCCTGGAGGGGGCAAAAAGGATGGGAATTTGTCCGTAAACAGTGGTTTCCCATCCTTTTCCGAGAAAAAACGCAAAATAAGGAGGGGGAATGGCCTCGTTTGACCAATTTCACATCCCTGCCTAATATGTGAAGGATGTGAAAACGTCGGATTTCCCTGATTTCACATCCCTCGTGAAGATTTTCCGGTCAACAGACACGGGAACAGACATGGAACCGTTTCTCCTGTCTGACGCCTTCCTACAATACAATGTCGGCGGAAACAGAAAATCTTTCAGCGGGGAAATCGGCAGTGCCGGCCAAAGCAGTCCGCACCATCAGATGGGAGGAAGGAAATGGATACAGAGAAATATCTGATTGCAAATACAACAAAAGAGGAGCGGATCGCCCTTATCCGGTCGTGGATCCCGGAAGACGAGGCTATGGAGGAATGTGACATCGACCTCTGGGATATGTACGCCGACTATATCAACGGGAAAAAAGAAATTTCCGAATGCAATGCGGCGTTTACCCCGGACTATATCGGGGAGTAAAAATATTCGAAGTAACTTACATCATTCAAAACAGTCAAACATGGGAATGTTTTCATCAGATGTGCTCAGTGAGTCAATGCCTCTGCTGCCGTCCTGTTTCTGATTCGCAGGTGCAGTCGGCGGCTGGTCAATGTGTGACAAGTAACGTTATCGCGTACAGGATTCATCCATAAGGGAAAACCGTTTGACAGCCGGGACAAAAAATGCTACCATAACAACATAAAGGAGCTGCCGATTCACGGTTAGCCCGAATAAATGTTTTGTGTAAAAAACACTAACTCACTTTCCAGGGCGGTTAGTGTTTTTTATTTGTAAATGTATAAACAGCAATTGCTATTGTCAGTAGCAGATTCAGAAACTGAAAAAGGTCTCCATAGCTTACCATCTACATCACCTCCTTTCGGAGGGCTAACCGCTTACCGTTTTAAGCAGCTCCCGGGCTTTCGCCCAAGTATATTCTACGTTCTACGAAACAAAAATGGTTGCCTGAGCCGCAACTTTGCATTCTTTTATATGAATATTATCTTAACTATTTCTTAATCGCAAGAAACGAGATTAATCGCGTCGGTCATTGCAAAATGGTTCTGTATGGTGTACGCTATTGCAAGGATGTTTGGAAATTGGTCGTGAAAATTGCAGTATTTGATTGATAAGAAATGAGGAAAAACGAAAATCATGAAGATTGCGATTCCCGTGACCGGCTGTCGGCCGGACAATTACATGGCTGCCCTGGCAGCATTGGGGGCGGAGCCGGTTCAGGTTACGGAACCGGTTTCCGCAGACTCGTTTGACGGACTCCTGCTTCCCGGGGGAGCGGACATCAGGTAATCAATGTCTTTTTCGGCGGGACAATGATCCAGAATCTTCCGTCAGCCGGCCGTCATGCAAGAGATGCGGGACAGGCGGAGGATAAGATCCACCTGAACCATACGGAACCCGGGACCCTGCTTGCAAAGCTCTACGGAGAGGAATTCACTTCCAACAGTTCCCATCATCAGGCAGCGGGGAAGATCGGGGAAGGACTCCGGGTGATGGCCCGGTCGGATGACGGCGTGATCGAAGCGCTTTGCCATGAAACCCTCCCGATCCTCGGGATCCAGTTCCATCCGGAGCGGATGTGTCTTTTCTTTGCCAATGACCGGACCGCGGACGGTCTCCGGATTTTTCAGGAATTTCTTCAGATGGTGAGACAGGGGGACTATTCTCCTGTCTGATACCCCGGATGCAGCACCCTTCAGGCAAGCGGAATGCGGCCTTCGCACGGGACATTGGTCTGGCACAGACCGCAGCCGTAGCGGGGACTGTGTTCCAGAAGGGATTGCCGGTTGAATCCGGCGCATTTCAGCTGATCCTTCCCGTGGAGGAGGTCAATCGCGCTTACGGGGCATCGTTCGATGCAGGCTCCGCAGCGGACGCAGTAGTCATAGACGCCGGAATAGTTTCTTTTGTCCGCGGGGAGTTTTGCTTCCGTGATCACACTCGCAAATCTCCCGGCGGCTCCTTTTTCCGTAATGACGGCCCGTGTCAGGGAAAAGGTCCCGAGGCCGCAGGCGTAGGCGGCATGCCGCTCCGACCAGTTGCTGGAAAACGTATCGGCGGGCATGGTTTCGCCGGGGGCAAGGAGGGACCCCTGCCCGGCCTTGATAGTGCCGAATCTCTGTGAAGAAGACGGCACCAGGGAGTCGCTTCCCGAGGCAGAAAGCCACGCGGAAAATGCTTCCATGAAACGGTCGATATACTGCTGCCCTTCATAACGGGTGTACATCCACTGCACGGACGCGCCGAGAGTGGCTTCCCCGTTTGAGCGCCGCACCTCTTCCGAAATCGGGAAGAAAAGCGAGATGACAGTTCCCGCCGAAGGAAGCCACTCGGAAGGAGTCAAATACCATGGCCCGACAATCCCGGGCGTCTTAAATTTTTCAAAAATCGGATCATGAGCATCCGCAAATCCCGGGACCGGCGCGTCAAACATACGGAGATTCCGGCACAGCGGATCGACCTCCTCCTGATCCGGGAGAATGTTTCCCGGAAGTTCCTGATAAAGCTTCTGAATTTTTTCAATAATCTCTTCTTTTGCAGGTTTCATACGAAAGCCTCCCAGTGATCTGCCGCTTCCTTCGCGGATTATTTTTCCTTCTTTACTTATACCATACCGGGTGGCGAAAAGAAAGAACGCTTATTCGATTTTAGAATAATAAAGCCGGCATTTTCTGTAGGATTCTCCGGGCAAAAGTTTTACTATTACAAATGGGGGATTGTACCCCGAAAAAAAGATTTGAAAGGAGCAACTTATATGATTAAAGCAGGAGTAGGCCAGAGTTCTGCAGCTGACGCTTTCACAGCAGGTAAGGAAGCAGCGGAAAAGGCCGGGTTCAGTGGCGCAAAGCTTGCGTTTTTATACTGCAGCTGTGCTTATGATGTAAAGAGTGTTGTTGAGGGAGTAAATGCCGCAGTGCCCGGCATCCCGGTACTGGGAAACACTTCCTTTACAGGAGTGATCGTTCCGGACGGTTACATTGGCGGAGACGAGCCCTTTGCGGGAGTTATGCTCCTTGGCGGAGATGAGCTTTCGGTCGGCATTGCAGCGATGGAAAAGGACGGCTGCGCCGTATGCGGCGGAGAGAAACTTGCAAAGATGGCAATGGAAGCCGCAGGCAGGACAGAAAAGCCCGACGCTCTGTATATGGCGGCATCCCCGGCAGAAGAAGAGTTCTGGCTGAAGGGAATCAGCAAGGTGACCGGACGTGTTCCGTTCTTCGGCGGCAGCGCTGCCGATAACTCCATCGCCGGTGAGTGGAAGCTTTACGGCGATGACAAGGTATTCGGAGACGGCTGTATCGCGGCCCTTTTCTGGGGACTCGACATCACAAACGTATTTACCGGCGCCTACCGGGAGACGGAGAACTTCGGTGTGATCACAAAACTTGCCGGCATCCGCTGCCTCGCGGAGATCGACGGCGTTCCGGCGGCCGATAAGTACATGGAGTGGAGAGGTGTAGACAGAGAAGCGGTTACCGGCGGCAACCTTCTCGTAACCACCATCACGTCACCGCTTGGCATTAAAGACCGCCTGGGCGATCTGATCGCCATCCGTCATCCCATGAACGGAAATGAGGACGGTTCCTTCAACGTAGGCGCCAACCTTTCCGAGAAGACCTGTGTCATCCGGATGGAAGCCACGGTGGATGAACTCATCAGCGCAGTGGACAAGACTCTTACGGAGCTTCTGGAGAAGCTTCCCGAAAAGCCCGCGGCCCTTCATCTGGTACACTGCGGCGGACGCCGGGCCGGCATCGGTGACAGGATCGGCGAGGTAGCGGAGATCGTGAAGGCAAAGGCCGGCGATATCCCGTTTATTATGGAGTTCACCTTCGGCGAGTACGGTTTTGCCTCTGACAGCAATAATACCATCGGCGGACTGATGCTTTCCTTCACAGCATTCTGCTGATTCAATTTTCGGTACGGGCTTTCAGCCCGTACCGTTCCTACGGGAGAGATTTATGAATATCATTGTGTGTGTAAAACAGGTTCCGGGAACCACACAGGTTGAAATCGACCCTGCAACCGGCGTTCTGAAAAGGGACGGCGTGGCGGGAAAACTCAACCCCTACGATCTGTTTGCTCTGGAAACCGCACTGAAGCTGGCGGAAAAGACAGACGGAAGCGTAACGACCCTCAGCATGGGCCCGCCGCAGGCAGCCGATGCGTTAAAAGAGACCTTATGGATGGGAGCGTCCGCCGGGATCCTCCTTTCCGACAGAAAATTCGGCGGGGCCGATGTGGCCGCCACCAGCACGGCGCTTTCGCTTGGCGTAAAGGAAGCCGGGGCGTATGATCTCGTGATCTGCGGAAAGCAGACCACGGACGGCGATACCGCCCAGGTGGGACCGGAACTTGCCGAACGGCTTCACATCGAACATGCCGCCAATATTACCGAAATTAAAGAAGTCGGGGACGGGTTCATCACCTGCGTGATGGACATGGACAGTTCCTTCCAGACTCTAAAGATAAAACTTCCCTGCCTCCTTACGATGGACAAGGATACCTGTACCCCGAGACTTCCGAGCTACCGGAAAAAGAAGGAGATCGAGGGACGGGAGAATATCCGCGTTCTCACCGTGGATGATCTAAAGGATGCCGATCCCGCGAAACTCGGCCTGAAGGGATCTCCCACTCAGGTGGAACGGATCTTCCCGCCGGAAAAGAATACGGATAAAAAGATACTCCGGGGAACCGGCGAAGAGCTTTCCGGAAGCCTTTATGAGATCCTTGCGCAGAAAAAATTCATCTGAGGTGGCGGCATGGGAATTACAATACATCAGGAAAAAATAAATGACGAAACCGCCCGGATGCTTCTTGACATCTGTCCGTTTGGCGGTCTTACCTGCGAAAACGGGAAACTGTCCTTAAATGCCGGCTGCAAAGGCTGCAAACTGTGCATCAAAAAGGGCCCGGAGGGCGCCGTGACCTGGGAGGAAGAGAAAAAAGAAGAAACAGCTGTCGATAAATCCCTCTGGAAGGGGATCGCGGTGTACGCCGACACCCGGGACGGCGGGATCCATCCCGTTACCTTAGAGCTTCTCGGAAAGGCAAGAGAGCTTGCCTCCGTGATCTCGCATCCCGTCTATGCGCTCCTCGTCGGTAGCTCGGTCGGAGACATGGCAGAGGAGCTTCTTCATTACGGAGCCGATAAGGTCTTTGTTTACGATGACGAGGCTTTCCGGGAGTTCCGGATCAGTCCCTATGCGGCAGCCTTTACGGATTTCATTGAAAGGGTAAAGCCGTCCTCCATCCTTGTGGGCGCCACAAACCTCGGAAGATCCCTGGCACCGAGAGTGGCGGCCAGAGTGGGTGCAGGCCTTACGGCCGACTGCACCGTGCTGAAAATGAAAGAGAACACGGATCTGGTGCAGATCCGTCCCGCCTTTGGCGGAAATATCATGGCGCAGATCGTCACCCCGAATACCCGGCCCCAGTTCTGCACCGTGCGGTATAAGATCTTCTCCGCTCCCGTGCGGACGGCGGATGCGCCCGGAGAGATCATCCGTATGGCGGTGACGGAGGAGATGAAAGCGTCCGGCACCGAGGTCGTCGGCATTCTCGAAAAGCCGAAGGAGATCGATATCTCCGAAGCCGAGGTGGTGGTTGCCTGCGGCAGAGGCTTTACCAAAGAGGCGGACCTTCAGATGGCAAGGGAGCTTTGTGATCTCTTAGGCGCGCAGCTTGCGGGAACAAGGCCCATGATCGAGGCGGGATGGCTTCCTCCCAAACGCCAGATCGGGCTTTCCGGGCGTACCGTAAAGCCGAAACTGATTATCACCCTCGGCGTTTCCGGTTCCGTACAGTTTGCCGCCGGAATGAAGAACAGTGATTTTATCATCGCGGTCAATAAAGATCCCCAGGCGGGCATCTTTGACATCGCGCACATCGGCATTGTCGGCGACCTCTATGAGGTGGTGCCCGGCCTGATTGAAAAAATAAAGGAGGGAAGACATGTATAAAAAAGTCGGCCCTGAAGATATCAATGCGCTGATCGGCTTCACAGCGCCGGACCGCGTTATTACAAAAGAGAATATATCAGAAGACTACAGTCATGATGAGCTGGGCGGCGTATCCCATTACCCGGACGTGCTCGTAAAGGCGGCGAGCACGGAAGAGGTTTCCGCCATCATGAAGTACGCGAACGAAAACCGGATCCCGGTCGTGGCCCGCGGCAGCGGGACAGGCCTGGTGGGAGCAGGCGTGCCGGTATGCGGCGGAATCATGATCCTTCTGTCCGAAATGAATAAGATCCTGGAGCTTGACGAGGAGAATCTCACCGTGACCATCCAGCCGGGCGTGCTCCTGATGGAGCTCGCGGCGTTCTGCGAGCAGCACGATTTCCTGTATCCCCCGGATCCCGGAGAAAAGAGCGCCACGGTAGGCGGCAATATCTCCACCAATGCGGGCGGCATGAGAGCCGTGAAGTACGGCGTGACCAGAGACTATGTCCGCGGGCTCACGGTCGTGCTCCCGACGGGCGAGATCATAAAGCTCGGCGGTAAGACCGTGAAGAATTCCACCGGGTACTCCATCAAGGATCTGATCGTAGGTTCTGAGGGAACGCTCGGGATCGTGACGGAGGCGATCATGAAGCTGGTGCCGCTCCCGAAGATCTCCGTTTCCCTGCTGATCCCGTTTGAAACGATGGAGGCTGCCATTGAAACGGTGCCTGTGCTCGTGCGTTCCAAGGCTTCCCTTGTGGCCATTGAGTTTATGGAGCGCGGGACCATCCTCTTCTCCGAGGAATACCTCGGAAAGAAATTCCCCGATTCCTCTTCGGAGGCCTATCTTCTCCTGACGATTGACGGAAACGACCGGGCGGCCGTGGACCGGGAGTTTGACAGCGTGTCGGAGCTCTGCCTTTCCCAGGGCGCGAAAGATGTGTTCATTGTGGATACCGAAGAAAGAAAGACGTCGGTGTGGAGCGCGAGAAGCGCCTTCCTTGAGGCGATCAAGGCCTCTACCACGGAAATGGACGAGTGCGATGTGGTGGTTCCGAGAAACCGCGTGGCGGAGTTTATTCTGTATACCCACGAGCTGGCAAAAGAGTTTGACATCCGCATCCCCTCCTTCGGTCATGCCGGCGATGGAAACCTGCATGTCTATATCTGCCGCGATGCCCTCTCGGACGAAGCGTGGAAGAAAAAGCTTTCCGAAATATTTGACCGGATGTATCAGAAGGCCCGGGAGCTTGGCGGTCTTGTGAGCGGCGAGCACGGCATCGGTTATGCGAAGAAGCAGTATATGAAAGAGGTGTACAGCGAGGATCTTCTCATGCTCATGAGGAGAGTAAAGCTGGCCTTCGATCCCAATAACATCCTGAATCCTGAAAAAATCATTTAACGGCACCGGGCACTGTTATACCGCGCGTGCCGAAGGGCCTTCAGGACGCCCTTTGTCTAAAAAGGAATAAGCATTTTCCGTTTTGGACTTTATCGCGGAAAGGCGATGGATTAAAATACACGTGTGTTGTATGTTTTGCAATACATAGAAATTGGAAACAAGGAGGTGAATCAATGTACGGGTATTGGAAAAAGCTGTGCCGTGTCAATCTGACAGAGAAGACCTTTTCAATTGAGGATATCGCAGAAGAGACACTGACACTGCTGATGGGAGGAACCGCTCTCGGAGCAAAGATCCTCCTGGAGGAGACCCCTGCCGGTGTCGATCCGCTCTCTCCTGAGAATAAGATCATATTTGGCGTGGGCTGTCTTCAGGCAGCACCCACATTCCCGGGCAACGCAAAGTGGAGCGTGATCACAAAGGGTCCCTTAAGCGGATCTGTGATGGACAGTGCCGGAACCGGTCACTGGGCTCCCGCATTTAAGAGATGCGGCTTTGATGCTCTGGTAATTGAAGGCGCTTCAGAAAAACCTGTATGGCTTCATGTAACAGATGACTGCGTTGAGTTTAAGGATGCAGAAGAACTCTGGGGACTTGACAGTGTGGAGACATCCGCCAAGATCAAGGAGATCCTCGGGGACAAGAGAATCAACGCACTGAACATCGGCCCTGCCGGTGAGATCATGAATCCGATCGCAAACATCACCTGTGACGGACATTCCTTCGCAGGCCGCGGCGGCGCAGGCGCCGTGATGGGTTCCAAGAACCTGAAGGCAATCACTGCCTGGGGAACCAAAGAGTGCGAGATTGCAAAACCCGAGGAAGCCAAGGCATTTGCCAAGGAAGTATTCATGGAGCTTCATGCCGCTACCGACGGCGGAGAGGGAACTCCCTCCGTTATGACGAGCATGGAGGAGATCGGTGATTCACCCATCCGTTACTGGAGGGGTGATGTATGGCACAAGGGTGCAGCTACGATCGGAACCCCCAGATATACACAGTTCCTGAATGTAAAGCCGCTTCCCTGCCAGAACTGCCCCATCGGCTGCCACCGTCATATCGATATCGAGCTTTCTGACGGCAGCGGAAGACTTACCGGAAACGGACCCGAATACGAGACTCTCGGCATGATGGGTTCCGGACTCTGTGTGGATGATCTGGAGGCAATCGCCATCGCGAACGACAGAGCCAACCGTGCCGCCGTGGATACCGTATCCCTCGGCGCTTACATCGGTTTCATTATCGAGTGCTATGAGAGCTCGCTTCTCTCCGCGGAAGAGATCGGCATGGTTCCGAAGTTCGGCGACAGAGAGACGCTTCTTTTCCTCGAGGAAAAGATCTTAAAGAACGAAGGCATCGGCGCATACTTTGTAAAGGGTATCCGCGGAGCCGCAGAAAAGATCGGCGGAGATGCGCCGCTTCTTACCGTTGAGGTCAAGAACCTCGACCTTCCCGCGCACGATCCCAGAGCAGTCTATGCGAACTTCGTCAACTACGCAACTTCGCCTCGTGGAGCATGCCACGAGAGGGGCGACCCACAGGCCATCGCGACCGGACTTGTGTATCCCGAGGTGGGTCTTGAGGAGACTCCCGACCGCTTCTCCGTGGACCAGGCGGCATACGTTGCCAAGGTTGCACAGGACGGCGCTCTCATGTACAACTGCCTTACCATCTGCAAGTTCATGGTGAAGTTTGCCGGCATGACCATCTCCGAGCTCTGCCACGAGCTGGAGCTTGTTCTCGGAAAGCCGGTGGATCCCGTGGAGCTCTTCAAGGTCGGTGAGCGTTCGCTCAACCTCCAGAGACTCTTAAATGTCCGCGACGGCATGTCCAGAAAGGACGACAGTGTCTCTCCGAAGCTCCTGATTCCCGCAGCAGTCGGCGGACGCGCTTTCAAAGCTCCCACCATGGAAGAGTTTAATAAGATGATGGACGACTATTACGAGATGCGCGGATGGGACAAGAACGGTATCCCCACAGCGGAAAAACTCGAAGAGCTTTCCCTTTCTGAATTCGTGAAGTATCTGCCATGAGTAAAGCAAAGTTTTACGGAGTATTAAAGGCATATATGCCGGAAACAGATGACGAGGGATATTTTGCAGTGGAGGAAGGCCTTACCGTCGAGGAACTCCTGGAGAAAACCGGAGCTTCCGAAAAGAAGGTGGGCATGACGATCCTTGTAAACCGCGTCAGAAAACAGAAAGATTACGTCCTTAAGGACGGAGACGTCCTGACCGTGATGCCGCTTGTCGCAGGCGGCTGACGGCCCGGAAGGAACACAGATCCCTGCAGTGCCGGGAAGGCATTGCAGGGATTCTTCATTGCAGGACGGAAGGGAATCAGATATAATAAGGAAAAATCGGAAAAGGATATGACGGGAGGAGATTATGCTTAGATTACCATACGGAAAAACGTACTTTACGGCAGAGGAGAACGGCGCCGCGGTGCTCAGGTCCTCGCTTTCCCTTCTGAAAGCGGAAAAGAGCGGGGAGGAGACCGTAAAAGAGGCCATGGCACACCCTTACGGCGGTGTGACGCTTAAGGAACTTGCCAAGGGAAAACCGGACTGCACCATTATCATTTCGGATCATACAAGACCGGTTCCGAGCCGTGACATCCTTCCCGCCATGCTAACAGAGCTTCGTGAGGGAAATCCCGACATTGAGATCACGCTTCTGGTGGCAACAGGATTTCACAGGCTTACGACAATGGACGAACTGGTCCATAAGCTCGGTCCGGAGATCGCGTCATCGGAAAAGATCGTCGTGCATGACAGCGGTAACCGGGACAGGAACGTGGAGATCGGCATTCTTCCTTCGGGAGCGCCGCTCGTGATCGACCGGCAGGCGGCAGAGGCCTCGCTTCTTGTTTCCGAAGGGTTTATCGAGCCGCATTTCTTTGCCGGTTTTTCCGGCGGCCGGAAATCCGTGCTTCCCGGAGTCTGCGACCGCGTG
>JAZUHZ010000222.1:0-4573 GCA_045642005.1 Candidatus Avilachnospira sp. | reverse complement strand
TGATCTTCCGGAGGATATGAGTCCGGATGCCATGTTCTTTTAAGAACATGGCCGTTCCCTCGGTAGCCTGGGTATTGGAGCCGAGGGTATAGAACCGGCGAACGAGAGGCAGCGCCTCCTCCTGGTCCTCTGACGCGATCGTGGCAAATACGGTCCCGTAATTCTGGAGCTTCATTCCGGAAGCCTGAAGCGCCTTGAAGAGCGCCCGGTTCAGCTTGTTGTCATAGCCGATGGCCTCACCGGTCGATTTCATTTCGGGGGACAGATAGGAATCCAGCCCCTTGATCTTATTAAAGGAGAATACCGGCACCTTACAGTAGTAACGGTTCTTTTCTTCCGGATAGAGGTCAAAAATCCCCTGCTCCTTCAGGCTCTTTCCGAGGATGACCTCGGTGGCGATATCCGCAAGGGAATACCCGGTGGACTTGGAAAGGAAGGGAACCGTTCTTGAGGAACGCGGGTTCACCTCGATGATATACACATCATCGTTCTTATCCACAATAAACTGAATATTGTAAAGACCCACGATCCCGATCCCGAGTCCGAGCTTTTTGGCATACTGAAGGATGATTCCCTTCACCCTGTCGGAAATGGAGAAGGACGGATACACACTGATCGAGTCTCCGGAATGGATTCCTGTCCGCTCCACGAGTTCCATGATGCCCGGTACAAACACATTTCTGCCGTCGCAGATGGCATCGACCTCCACTTCTTTTCCCTGAATGTACTTGTCCACGAGGACCGGCTTGTCCTCATCGATCTCAACAGCCGTCTTTAAGTACCGCCGGAGCTGTTCCTCATTTCCGACGATTTCCATGGCGCGGCCCCCAAGCACGAAGGACGGGCGCACCAGAACCGGATACCCAATCTCCGCGGCTGCCTTTACACCGTCCTCGATCTTTGTCACCGCCTGTCCCTTCGGCTGGGGGATGTTCAGTTCTTTTAAGACCTTCTCAAAGCTGTCCCGGTTCTCCGCGCGGTCAATGGCCTCGCAGTCCGTTCCGATGATTTTCACCCCGCGCTCCCGTAAAGGATCGGCCAGGTTGATGGCTGTCTGCCCGCCGAGGGAGGCGATCACGCCGAGTGGCTTCTCAAAGTCAAGGATTGCCATGACATCTTCCGGCGTCAGGGGCTCAAAATAGAGCTTGTCTGCCGTGGTATAGTCTGTGGAAACCGTCTCCGGGTTATTATTGATGATGATGGCTTCATAACCGGCCCGCTTGATGGTCTGGACCGCATGAACCGTGGAATAGTCAAATTCAACCCCCTGTCCGATCCGGATGGGACCGGCGCCAAGCACCACGATCTTCTTTTTCTCCGTAAGCCTTGACTCATTCTCTCCGGTATAGGAGGAGTACAGATAGGCGATATATTTTCCGGTATGCAGCGTATCCACCATCCGGAATACCGGTGTGATCCCGTTTCTCTTTCTTTTTTCGTAGACTTCGATCTCCTTCAGGTTCCAGAGCCTTCCGATAAACTGATCGGAGAATCCCATGACCTTGGCCTCCCGGAGAACCCGGATCGAATTCACATTTTCGCGGAGCTTTTTCTCCATCTCCACGATTTCCAGGAAAGTCCTGAGGAAGAGCTCCGTCACCATGGTCACTTCATGGATCTTTTCAACGGAAACACCGCGCCGTAAAAGTTCGAAAATCCCGTAGATATTGTCATCGCGGAAGGTACGGAGATAAGTGAAAATCTCGTCATCGGTCTTTTCGTCAAACTTTGCCAGATGGAAATGGCACACGCCGGTTTCCAGGGAACGCACGCTCTTTAACATACACTCCGTGAGCGTGGAACCGATGCCCATCACCTCTCCGGTTGCTTTCATCTGGGTGCCGAGGACATTCGGGGCGGTGGCAAATTTATCAAACGGGAACCGCGGGAACTTGGCCACGATATAATCGAGCTTCGGCTCGATGGCTGCCGTTCCGCCGGCCACGGGAATCTCCTCGAGGTTCATGCCTACGGCGATCTTGGCGGTAACCCTGGCGATCGGATAACCGGATGCCTTGGAGGCAAGTGCCGAGGATCTTGAAACCCGGGGATTTACTTCAATCAGGTAATATTCACTGGTTTCAGGATTCAGGGCATACTGAACATTGCAGCCGCCGGAGATCTTTAACTCCCGGATGATCTTAAGAGCACTGTCGTTGAGCATCGTAAGATCATGATCATTGAGGGACAGAATCGGTGCCACAACGATGGAGTCACCGGTATGCACTCCGACAGGATCCACATTTTCCATCCCGCAGATCGTGATGGCGTGATCCCCGGAGTCCCGCATGACTTCAAACTCGATTTCCTTATATCCCTTGACGCTCTTCTCGATCAGTACCTGATGGACCGGGGAAAGCCGGAAGGCATTGATGCCGATCTCGATGAGTTCCTCCTCGTTATCCGCAAAACCGCCTCCGGTTCCTCCGAGGGTGAATGCCGGACGGAGAACCACGGGATAACCGATCCGAAGGGCCGCAGCCTTTGCCTCCTCCAGATCATAGGTGATCTCCGACGGGATGACCGGCTCCCCGATGGACTGGCACATTTCCTTAAAGAGTTCCCTGTCTTCCGCTCTTTCGATGGACTCCGAGCTGGTTCCGAGAAGTTCCACACCGCATTCCCGGAGAACTCCCTTCTTCTCGAGCTGCATGGCAAGATTGAGACCTGTCTGACCGCCGATGCCGGGAATGATGGCATCCGGCCGCTCATACCGGAGGATCTTCGCCACATACTCAAGCGTTAAGGGTTCCATATATACTTTATCCGCGATCTGCGTGTCCGTCATAATTGTGGCGGGATTGGAGTTGGCGAGCACCACCTCGTAACCCTCTTCCTTTAATGCCAGGCACGCCTGCGTCCCTGCATAGTCAAACTCGGCCGCCTGTCCGATGACGATCGGGCCAGAACCGATGATCATGATCTTCTTTAAGTCTGTACGCTTAGCCATATTGTCCCTCTTTCTTTTTCCTTTCATGAGGTGCGTAAAACATGTTTTGAATGCCTTATGCCTGATACACTAACTTTCCTCCGCAAACGGTGGCCATGCACTTTCCCGTTACCTCCCAGCCGGCAAAGGGTGTGCTCTTTCCCGCAGAGAAAAATGCCGACGGATCAATCTCATATGTCTTTCCGAGATCCCAGACGGAAAAATCCACTCCTTCCGGAAGTCCGAACCGCTTTCGCGGATTGGTCACAAGAAGCCGGAGAAGATGTTCCATGGAAATGACTCCGGGTTTTACAAGATAGGTATAAAGGAGCGGGAACGCTGTCTCGATCCCCACGATCCCGAACGCACTTCCCGAAAGGCCTTTTGCCTTCTCCTCCGCCGAATGCGGCGCGTGATCCGTGGCGATCATATCGATCGTCCCGTCCCGAAGCCCTTCGATCAGCGCTTCCCGGTCCTCTGCGCTCCGAAGCGGCGGATTCATCTTGAATCTTCCGTCCTCCTCCAGGAAGGTCTCATCCATGAGAAGATAATGCGGCGCTGTCTCACAGGTCACATCCGCGCCGTTCGCTTTGGCCCGCCGGATGATCTCCACACTTTCCTTTGTGGAAACATGGCATACATGGTAGGAAACTCCCGTTTCCTTCGCAAGTTCCACATCCCGAAGGATCGGTCCCCATTCACTTTCGGAACAGATTCCCGCATGACCGTGCGCTTTTGCATATGCGCCGTCATGGATATACCCGCCATGAAGAAGACTGTTGTCCTCACAGTGAGCGACGATCATTTTCCCGAGATCCTTTGCGGTATGCATCGCTTTCCGCATCATCTCCGGATCCTGGACACCTTTTCCGTCATCTGAAAAAGCAATTACCGAAGGTGCCATACCGGGAAGATCCGAAAGTTCTTGCCCTTTTTCACCAATGGTAATTGCTCCGTAGGGATATGTATGAATACAGGAATCATTTTGAATGAACCCGAGTTCTTTTTTCAGATGTTCGATACTGTCCGGCACCGGAATTAAATTCGGCATCGCACAAACTGACGTGTACCCGCCCGCCGCACAGGAAAGGCTTCCGTTCTTTATGGTCTCCTTATATGAAAAACCCGGCTCTCTGAGATGAACATGCACATCGCAGAAGCCGGGAAAAACAAAATATTCGGAATGATCAGAAACGGAAAAATCACTTTCCCTGAGGCGGTCACAAATGGAAACAAAAACATCCGGCGACACATAGTCTTTCAGATAACGAGTCTTTGCGTTCATCGGTCCCCTCCTCTGTCTGTTTACTTCCACGATATTAAACAAAATTTTTACCCGTTCGTCAAGTAGAAAGTTGCCCTGCAAAAAAGAAAAAAATTATGCAAATATCATAAAAGAAAGATGATTGTATCTCCGTCCGGTTTCCGATATACTGTAGAAAAGATATTTCCCCTGGAAACCTGGAGGACCTTGAATGGTAAGACTAAAAGACTTTCGTCCCAGAGACCTTGTGATTGGCGAAGTGAAACCCGGAAAAGACGGGACACTTCTTTTTACGGTGATCCTGCAGACACCGGCTGCCGGCTTTCTTCAGGAAGAAAACGGAGAAACTCCGGAAGATCTTCTGATTTCCGGAGTTCTCG
>JAZUHZ010000221.1:0-5918 GCA_045642005.1 Candidatus Avilachnospira sp. | reverse complement strand
GGGCGAGGCCCGTGAAACATCCAGTTTTTCCCCGCCCCTCTCCGTTTTAATATGCTTAGTACTGTTGGCTGAAATTATGATCTTTCAGCGGCAGCTCTTTGCTGACTGGTAACCATTGTGGCAATGATTTTGCGCTCTTTTCCCTGAATACACAGGGCATCCAATGCCTCTTCCATGGATACTCTCATGTTTTCCATAATTTTCTTTACATCGTCTGCTTTTGTAAGGTTTACTAACTTATTTAATGCATCACTCATGTCCTGTCGCCCCTCCTCGGTATCCTTAAAATGACTCACTCCGTCTGCCAGTTCCCGGTAGTGTATGTCAGCAGAATCCGTGCAGCTGAAATCTCTCATCAACTGACCAAGTTCATCATTTCCTCTGTACTTCCCATTTACATAGATGATATGAGAACCGTCTTCAAATGGCTTGCCGGTTTCCCGGATTCTTCTGTCTATGTGATAGGATGGCAGTCCTTTTCTGAACTTGTCACCGTTATAGATAAATACGACATACGAATCTCTTAGCTTCTGAAACGGCTGCTTTTCCTTCAGCATTCGTACATCCAGGGCGCTGCTGTGAAATCTTGCCCGTCTGACATGTGCACCGTCAGAACCGTTCTGGACTTCGATGTCGATGTGTTCCCCGTTCTCATCAATGGCGTGAACATCAAGACGGATATTCCGGCCGCCTACGAGAGGATTTCTCAGTTCCTCCTGACCGCGAACACTCTCCACCCGGATGTTTCTATCCAAAATAATCCGGAGAATCAGCTCGGCAGCGGCAATGTTCCGGTCAAAGACAAGACCCATCAGAGCATCGTCAAACAGTGTGAGCCCGTCAATAATCGTATCCGTATCGAACCCGGTCACTTCACTGTTTTGCAGACCCTTATCAATTACACTCATTGATATCCTTTCTATTTTATAATAGCATTTTCACTGTGCGTTTTCAACGATATATTCTTTATAATCAGTATCATGGGCTTCGCTTTTCACCGCAATCACCACCTTCATATACGGGCTCCCCGGCAGGATGGCAGCAGGGAATATCTTTCCAAGGCCGGTTTTCACAGGAAAAATTCCCGGATCAGTTTGTCAAGAACGTCCTGGTTCAGAGGAATCCGGTCATTCTCCCAGGTGAGGACCAGCTTGTCACCCAGCAGGATATCGTTCTTGCCGTACAGATTGAGTTTCCAGGGAAGCGACCCTACGTAGTTGCTGTCGGACAGCATGCCGGCGTGTTCCATATAGATGACTTTGCGCTCACGGACATTCAGGACCGTAAAATCCGGACGAATCGGTTTGTCATAGCCTTTCAGCAGGAGGTCCTGCTCATATCTGTACGGAATCCCCATGTAAAACAGCTTGTTGGCAATGATCTGCTCAGACTTCGACCGGGTGTATTCGCCGTTTTCGGTTTTGTGGATATGTTCCGCATCCTCTTTGGTTTTGATATAAGGGAGTTCGTTCCATTTTTTCAGCACGGTCTGATCCGAATAGTAGAGCGGTTTCACCAGTTTCCGGTAACCCGGTGACAGGTTGTCAAAAGTGCGTTCCTTATTCTGCCGGCTTAAGAAATCAATCAGCGATTCGACTTTTTCCAGTTCTTCGATAAGAGACGGGATCAGTTTACGGTAATAGGATTTGGAAGCCAGTGCCGTTGCCAGTCGGAGATCTTTCTTCTTCAGATAGGTTCTTTGCGAAGGGCTGCCGTCTGCCGCTTCTTTCACATAATAATACCGCTGCTGATCGCCTCTTTGGTTCCATTCGAGACGTCCGTCGGGTGCCTGTTCCAGAAACTGGTTCAGCTGACCGAGTTTTCCCCTGAGTTGATCTCTTTCCAACATAAGATTTTTGAGTAAATCAGCCATTTTTTACCTCCGATAAAGTAGATTTTGGATTGCCGCCACGTGGCAGCAGGCAATCGCTTCGAAAACCATAGCACGTTCGGAGGTGAAAGTATATGTTACAAATTGTAATACAAAAAAATCTCGAGAATATCTAAGTATATAAGGAAAATATCGAATTTTAGCGTGTCACGGCGCACTTTGTTCAATGCACTCGGTCCCGCCATTTTTGGAAACCATCGTACTCTCGTCCTTTCATATCCATGAAAAAATCATGAGGGATGTGAAAACCTCTCAACTGGCCGTTTTCCCCTCCTTTTTCCGACGAATTTTCCGAAAAAAGGAGGGGAAATGGCTCAAAAACAAGATTCTCCCCTCCTTTTCCGTGAAAATCAGCGCGAAAAAGGAGGGGGAATCGCCTCATCCGGCCGTTTTCCCATCCTTCCCGAAAATCCGAGGGATGTGGATCTGCCAGTTTTGCAGGATTTCACATCCTTCATGAATCCCGAGGGATGTGAGACAGTCTGTTTTGCAGGATTTCACATCCTCGGATATGACAGGGAAACAATCAGGTTCTTGTCACTCGGCTGTAGGTGCCGGTTTCGAGGGTATGAATCTCACAAAGCCGCTCCGCGGCCTGGCGCCGGCCGGGGGTATCGCTTCGAGAGGCGGTCTCCCCGGCAGGAAGGGCATGGGAATTCATTGCCCCATAATGCCGTATCTATGGCATTACGGGCCGGTTTATGTTCAAACAGGGTCTGACCCTGACGGGGACGATAGGAGTGCTGATTAAAGCCAAAAGGCTTAATCTGATTAAGGAAGTCGTCCCGGCTATAGAAAAAATAAGGGCATATATTTTTCAGAAGGACTGCTTGTGAAAATCAAGGAGTTAACGGGAGAATAACTTCCATATGAACTGCGCAAAAGAACAGGTTCCGTGAAACATCTCGCTGTTTCACACAGATCATGCTTCCGTCGTAAACAATTTTTCACCAATTTTTTCGGTTTCGACAGAAAAAAGTCAAAAAATCCACTACAACATTTTGTGCAACTGTGGTATAGTAGTACACAATAGACAGACTATCTTCTGAATTACCAACCCGGAGGAAACATATGAAGAAAAAAATCACCCTCATCCTTTCCCTGAGTCTCCTTCTCGGCCTCATGGCAGTCATGACCGCAAACGCCGACTGGATGCAGAACGACAAAGGATACTACTACATTTATAACGGCAACACCGTCGTAAATGACTGGGTCAGAGTCACCGGCAATGACGGCGCATTCACCTACTACTACATGGGCTCGGACGGCTACATGGCAACCGGATGGAAAGAGATCGGCGGCAGCTGGTACTACTTCAAGAGCTCCGGCGCTATGGCCACCGGCTGGCGTCAGGTGGACGGTCTCTGGTACTACCTCGATCCGACCTCCGGCAAAATGCATACCGGCTGGCTGAACTTAAACGGCAAATACTATTATCTGAAGAGCTACGGCGCCATGGCGACCGGCTGGCGTCAGATCGACGGTGCATGGTATTACATGCTCACCGAAGGCTCCGATGAAGGCGCCTGCGTGCTTGGCAAATGGGCACAGATCAACGGCAAGTGGTATTATCTCGGCACCGACGGAAAAATGGCGACCGGCTGGGTACAGCAGGACGGCAAATACTACTATACCGCATCTTCCGGGGAGCTGATGACCGGCTGGCTGAAAGACGCATCCACCGGCACCCAGTACTACTGCGATCCGCAGACCGGCATTCTCTGTCAGAATACCTGGAAACAGATTGAGGGTGCATGGTATTATTTCCAGTCCAACGGCACCATGGCCAAAGGCTGGCTCAATTTAAACGGTACCTATTACTATCTCCAGGATGACGGCAGGATGGCAGCAGGCACCACCCTAAATATCGGCGGTCAGAACTACACCTTCGGATCAAACGGCGCATACACAGGACAGACGACAGGCACCCAGGGAACCGCAGGCCCCGGCGGACAGACAACCGCAGGTCCCGGCGGCGGCCAGAGCACGCAGCAGATGAATACGGCCGTACCCGGAAGCGGACAGTCCGCCGGAACACAGGGACTTGCTCCCGGACAGACCGGCGGTCCCGGCACCATCAGTAACAGTAATACTAATACTCAGAGCGGCACAGGCCCCAGCGGCCAGATTTCCAACGGCGGAGTATCCACCTCGGCTCCCGGCGGCAATGCATCAGGAACAGCTTCCGGCGTGATCCCCGGCTCCGGATCAGCTTCCGGCCTCAACAGCGGAGTGAGTATCGCTCCCGGACGCACCGACGGCCCCGGCGCAAACTAAACAGCACTGCATAATACAACATACCCCCGTGCATCATCATCGATGGTTCACGGGGGTTTTGTAAATACTGCTTGCAAAAAAAGTATAAAAAAGTATAAAATAGTCTAAAAAGTATAAAAGAAAATAAAAAGCATAAAAGGAAACATCCGTATGCAGAATCCGTTTACAACAACTTTCAGCAAAGCCCCTGAGCATACCTATATCTCCACCGATGAGCCGGCAGAAATTATCGATAACTTCAGCTATGAAACACCGGCGGAATCGGTCTATAAGATTACCGGCGTGAGAGGTTCCGGAAAGACTGTTTCCCTTGCAAAGGTTGAAGAGGAATTTACAAATGACAAAAACCGGGATAAGGGCTGGCTCGTCTACAGATTAAACGCTTCACGTGATATGCTTGCACAGTTTGCGGCGTTTCTATATAAAGAACCGTTCATAAAAGAAAAACTGCAGTCAGGGAGTATCAGTATATCTGCAAGCATCTTCGGCACCGGAGGAGGTCTCGGGATTTCAACAGAAAAGTCCGGCGAATTTTTTGACATCGGAGTCGAGATTGATGAGATGCTTAAGGCAGCAGCAAGACATTCAAAGAAGGTCCTGATCAGTGTGGACGAAGTGTCAAAAACAAGTGATATGATCCGTTTTGCAGGGGAATTCGGCAACTGGCTCAGAGCCGGATATCCGGTGTATCTTGTCTGTACAGGATTATACGGAAATATTCAGGAACTGAGCAATGTGAAAAATCTCACGTTTTTCCGAAGGGCAACAACTGTTAAAACAGGCCCGCTCAACTATATTCGTATGACGGAAATGTACAGGGACAAGCTGAAAGTAAGCCTTGAAACGGCAAAAATACTCTCGGGAATTACCGGAGGGTATGCGTATGCTTTCCAGGAACTGGGAACCATCTATTTTAAGAAAAATGACGATGAAGGAATTGATGAGGTCGTGGCCCGACTAAAGTCAGATCTTTTTGCATATTCGTATGAAAAGATATGGGAGGAACTGACAGAAGGTGACCGCCGTCTCTGCCGTCTGATTGCAGACGGAAAAGAACACAAGCGGGAAGAAATCATCGGACAGATGGGTACAGCATCAGGGAATTATTCCGTCTACCGGGACAGACTTCTCAAAAGAGGCATCATAACAGCACGACAGGGCTATATTACGCTCGCACTGCCATATTTCGGCGACTATATCGAAGAATACGGGACATGATCTGCGAGAAATCGATTTAATCCACATGGGCTGTAAATCCTCTTCATAAACTTCTTAATCTCCCACGTAAGAATTCCTTAATAATTTGTCATCTTTCAGTAATTGCAATCCATTTCCTCTTGCGTTATACTCCGCATGTACGGAGGAGAGAGGTTCTCTATCCATGAGATTATTAGGACTTTTTTAAGATTTTTATGAATCTATTAAAAAAGTGATTGATTTCTTTTGTGGAAAGTGGTAGACTCTCACCGTAACAAAATGTCCGCGATCTCATAACGCGGAAAATATTCTTAAAAAGGAGAGTGCACTTATTATGAGAAAGTCAACAAAGATTGCAATGCTCGTAGCAGCAATCGTTCTCCTTGCTTCCCTTACAGTATTTGCTAAGGGTTGGAAGCAGGATGACTACGGTTGGTATTACGAGGACTCCTACGGTATGATGGAATACCTTAAGTGGGAGAAGGACGGAGCTAACTATTACTATCTTGGCGAAGATGGTTACATGGTTACCAACGACCTTGTACAGGACAGC
>JAZUHZ010000220.1:0-4615 GCA_045642005.1 Candidatus Avilachnospira sp. | reverse complement strand
GGGAGTTCTATACTGCGGGAGAAGAGGCGGAGAAGGTCATCAGTGAGGCAAAGAGTTCCCTGTTTCCGCTGAGGGAGCAGGCGGCCCTTTACCGGTCCAATGCCCAGTCCCGTCTTTTTGAAGAAAAATGTATTGCCAATGATGTCCCGTATGTCATTGTCGGCGGTGTGAATTTCTATCAGCGGAAAGAAATCAAGGATATCCTTGCGTACCTCAAGGTGATTGCCAACGGTGTGGATGATCTCGCGGCGGAGAGAATCCTCAATGTTCCGAAACGAGGAATCGGAGATACGACCGCCGGCCGGGTGGCGTCCTATGCGGCTCAGAACGGGATGTCATTTTATGACGCCCTCTGTATATGCCGGGAGATTCCGGGGCTGAACGGTGGAGCATGCTCGAAAATCGATGCCTTTACGGATAAAATCGAAGAGCTTCGTTCTGTAGCAAAGGACCCTTCCCGTTCCCTGAAAGCACTGATTGAAACGGTCCGGGATGATACCGGATACGCGGAGGAACTGGCCAAAGAGGGTTCTGTTGAATGCCAGACAAGGCTGGAAAACATTGAGGAACTGATCTCCAAAGCCGTGGATTTTGAAGAAAGCTATGACGAAACGGAGGATACCGGTGCAGACCGCACGGACGGCATCGCGATGCTCGGCCGTTTCCTCGAGGATGTTTCCCTGGTCGCGGATATTGACCGTACGAACGAGACGGATGATGTGCTGACCATGATGACCCTGCACGGTGCAAAAGGCCTGGAATTCAATAAAATCTATCTCTGCGGCATGGAAGAGGGGCTGTTCCCGTCCTTTGCTTCGATCAATGCGGAAGATCCGGAAGAGGAGATCGAGGAGGAGAGGCGTCTCTGCTATGTGGGAATGACCCGGGCAAAAAAGGAACTCTTCATGAGTTCGGCCCGGGAGCGCATGACGAACGGAGAGACGCACAGCGCGACGCCTTCCCGGTTTGTGGACGAGCTTCCCGCCGACGGTGTGGAGATCCACAGGATCCGTCGGAAAGCTGCCTCCTGGGAAGATGAAGATGACGATTACGACAATCCCTTCCCGAAGCGAGGATTCCGGAAATCCAACGATTTTGCGGCCGAATTCGGCGGATTCGGGAATACCAACTACCGCTTTGACAATGATCTCTGGAAGGGAAATGATAAGGAGAACGGACGGGGATTCGGAAGCCTGGATAAGACTCCTTCAGGAAAGAAAAAGGGTGCATCCATGAACTCTTTTGTGAAAGGGTCGGAAATGGTGAAAAAACTCCCGGACTACGTGACCGGCGACCGGGTGAAGAGCGTGAAATTCGGAGCCGGGACGGTTGCGGCCATCGAAGACGGGGAGCGGGATTATCAGGTAACGGTGGAATTCGACGCCTTCGGAACCAAAAAACTCCTTGCCGGCTTCGCAAAGTTAGAAAAGATATGATTACATGAGGTGCGTGAAACTTCGAATTACATGAGGTGCGTGAAACGCCGAGTACGTGAAACGCGGCTTGCCGTGTTTCACGCACGCAGGTGTTTCACGCACCTCATGGTACCGCGTTCACGCAGCTCATGCCCAAGGGAAAATATGGAAGAATACTGTAAATTATCAGGCATCTGCGGCGGCTGCTTCTACACAAAAGAAAGCGTAGAAGAAGAACTCCGCCTGAAAGAGGAAAATGTAAAAAAGCTTCTGACAGAAGCGTATGGTGAGCCGTTTGAATTTGAGGGAATCCTGCAGAGTCCGCTCGTAAAAGGATACCGCAACAAGATGGAATACAGCTTCGGCGATGATCGGAAAGACGGCCCGCTGACCCTTGGTTTTCATCAGCGGAAGAGCTTTTTCAACGTGGTGAACTGCACGGAATGCTCTCTCGTCCATGAGGATTTCAACCGGATCGTGGAAGAAACCGTGGGCTATTTCCGGGAACTCGGGCTGACTTATGTAAACAAAAAATCCCATATCGGGTATCTCCGGTACCTGATCATCCGGCGTGCAGTGAATACGGGGGATATTCTTGTTGACCTGGTTACTTCTTCGCAGGAACTGAGGAAGAAAGCCCCGGCCGGAGAGGAACCGGTCATCTATGAGGAGGAGAACGTGCTTTCCGGTTTCCGGGACCGGATTCTTTCTCTTTCAGAGGAAGGAAAGCTTGCCGGCCAGCTGAAGGGAATCCTGCACACGGTCAATGACACGCTTTCCGATGCTGTCCGGGACGACGGGACGAAGGTGCTTTACGGAGAAGCCTTTATCAATGAGGAACTCCTTGGGCTTACTTTCCGGATCAGCCCGTTCTCTTTCTTTCAGACCAACTCCAAAAGCGCCGAGCTTCTCTATGAAAAGGCGAGGGAGTATATCACCTCGTATATCCGGCCGGATGCCACCGTCTATGATCTTTACACCGGAACCGGGACCATCGCCCAGATGGTGGCTCCGAAAGCGAAGAAAGTGGTCGGTGTCGAGATCGTAGAGGAGGCGGTGGAAGCTGCCCGGGAAAATGCCGCAAAAAACGGCCTTACAAACTGCGAGTTTATCGCCGGCGATGTTCTTCGGGAACTTGACCACATCAGCGAAAAGCCGGATGTGATCATCCTCGATCCCCCGAGAGACGGCGTCAATCCGAAGGCCTTAAAGAAGATCATTGATTACGGGGTGGATACCCTCCTTTATATTTCCTGTAAACCGGAATCCCTGGCAAGAGATATTCTGCCGCTCAAATTCTCCGGCTACAGACTCCTGAAAGCCTGCGCCGTCAATCAGTTCCCGCGAACAAAACATGTAGAGACTGTATGCCTCTTGAGCAACCGAAAACAGAAGCCTGATTCCTACGTGAAATTGAGTCTGAATATGGAAGATTATTACAGAATCAAGGACGCGGAGAAGGAACAAAAGAAGACTGAAGAATAACCATCATAATATCATATGGAACCAACAGTGAGAGCTGCTGATGCGTGAAAAGCATTGGTGGCTCTTTTCTTTTTTGCCGGGGCATGAAAGAAGGTGATGCGTATGAGAGTGGTATGAACAGATAATTCAGAAATTTCATTAATTCGAAAATCAGAGTAAATCAAAGGAGGAAATTACAATGGCAAAATCAAAGGAATATAGGAACATGAAGGTTTATGGGCAGAGCGGTTATCAGTATCAGTCAACGCCGACGGTCATGTTGAAGGGAATGTGGCTGAAGGAACTTGGTTTTGAAGAAGGAAGCAATGTCAATAATGTCCAGCTTGTTGTCGGAATGGCTGCGATAGGTAAGGTTTATCAGGAGCATATGATTATCGCTTATGGAGGTGGAGCAAATGGAAAGTCCACATTCTGGAATACGATTTTCAGGGTCATGGGTGATTATGCTGGGAAGCTTTCAGCAGAGGCACTGACCATGAACTGCAAGCGTAATGTAAAGCCAGAGATGGCTGAACTTAAAGGAAGAAGGCTCATTATTTCCTCTGAGATGGAAGAAGGCATGAGACTCAATACGGCAATCGTTAAGCAGCTGTGTTCTACGGATGAGATTCAGGCAGAAAAGAAATACAAGGCTCCATTCCATTTCATTCCTTCTCATACACTCGTACTGTATACGAATCATTTGCCAAAGGTCGGAGCAAATGATGACGGAATCTGGAGGCGGCTTATTGTAATTCCTTTCAATGCGAAGATTACCGGCGCAGGCGATATCAAGAATTATGCGGATTACCTTTATGAGCATGCCGGTGGTTTCATTATGAAGTGGATTATCGAGGGGGCGAAGAAGGCAATTGAACTTGATTTTAAAACGAAGCTTCCTAAAGTGGTTGAGAATGCCATTGAAGCTTACCGGGATGATAACGACTGGCTTGGACATTTTCTGGAGGATTGCTGTGAAATCGATAAGACCGCAACAGAGAAATCCGGTGAGCTTTATCAGGCCTATAGAGCATACTGCATGAATAATGGTGAGTTTACCAGGAGTACCGTTGATTTCTACGGTCTGATTGACAAGGCCGGTTTTCAAAAGAAGAAGACCAATAAAGGTACGGTCATTTATGGTTTGAAACTTCGGGAAGGTCAGGACTTTATCTGAAGTGAAGCTCGGTGACGGACATTTCGTAAAGTGTTTAGCCAGAGAGTCTAAGGAAAAGTGACAGTCGGTGACAGTCATATATAAAAAGTTCCATATGGAGTTTTTTGAATAAATCTTTATATAGGAAAAGTTATGTGGCAAGCGTCACCGACCGTCACTAACCAAACATTTTGACGGAGGATACGATGCGGGAAAAATTCATAGAACAGAAACTTGTTGAAGCGGTAAAAAAGCGCGGCGGCATCTGTCCTAAGTGGGTGTCGCCCGGATTTGATGGAATGCCCGATCGAATTGTTTTTCTGCCAGGACGGAAATTCGGTCTGGTGGAGGTTAAGGCACCGGGAGAAAAGCCGAGGCCTCTTCAGGAGTCAAGACATAGATTATTGAGACAATTAGGATTCCCCACATACATTCTTGATGGGGTAGAGCAAATCGGAGGAATTTTAGATGAAATACAGTCCACATAATTATCAGAAATACGCAATCGAGTTTATAAAGGAACATCCGGTTGCAGCCATATTACTTGATATGGGTATGGGAAAAACGAGTATCGTGTGTT
>JAZUHZ010000219.1:0-6357 GCA_045642005.1 Candidatus Avilachnospira sp. | reverse complement strand
GAATTTGCCATCCATTCCAAAGGACTGGAACTGGCGGCCTACGAGCCGAGGCGCGCCGTGGGGCAGGGCCTCGGTTACCCGGTATCCAACCGGGGCGGATGCCATCTGAACGGAGGGTATCGGGTGATACTGGAAGCACTCGGACTGCATACCGATCCCCAGACACCGAAAGCCAAAGCCGACTATACGATGATGTTTCAGAATCTGATGGAAATGATCTCTGCTACCGGTCAGTGTCTGTTTACCTCTTACGCGTTTTTCCCGGGGTTTCTGATCACAAAACCGAAAGGCGTTGCCGCCACGCTGTGCAATCAGCTGATCCCCAGGCTCGGATGGGCGATCCGGTTTATCAATAAGCATCCGGGCATCGCCTGGTTCCATCTTCCCGTCTTCCATCACACAAAAATGATGGGATATGCGCTCGGTATGCCCATGAACTTCGGGCAGTACCTTCGGACCGGAGAAAGAGGATACAATCTGGAGCGCTATGTGAATTCCCGGTTCGGGGTGAGCGGAAAAGACGACGCGCTCCCGAAGCGCCTTACCGAAGTGCCGCAGGATCCGAAGGATCCCCGCACGAAGGTCCCGCTTGCTGAAATGAAAAAGGCCTATTACAGGGCAAGAGGCTGGGATGAAAACGGGATCCCGACCGAAGAGACACTGAAAAAACTTCAGATCATTTAAGCAGGAGGCAGCCATGGCTTTAAAAGAAAAGAAAATACCCCGTATTGATTTCGAAGAATGTGCCGGCTGTTCGGTATGCATTGAAAACTGCCCGAAGGACTGTCTGTCGCTTTCCAAACCGCGGTTTCACGGAGATACCCATACGGCAGCGGAGCTCAGGCAGGCAGAGAATTGCGCAGGTTGCGGTATCTGTGCAAAGGTCTGTCCGATCGAGGCTATCACAATGGTATTGCAGGAGGAAAAGGAGACGATATGAACAGGATCTATTGCAGAGTATTTCAGGGTGTCATGAAGATCGGCAACTATTTTATGGGGTATCGTATGCCGGAATATATCGAGGGAGCCGGCTGCGTGGTGAAGCTTCCCGAAAGGATCAGGGAAAAAGGCCTGAAAAAAGTTCTGTTTGTTTCCGATCCCGGCCTTATGAAGATCGGACTTCCCGGACGGCTCCTTGAGGCTCTTTCGGAAGCCGGGGTGGAAGCTGCGATGTATACGGAGGTTCAGCCGAATCCGACGTCAGATAATGTGGAGGCAGGCTACCGGATCTATTGTGACAATCAGTGTGAAGGCATCATCGCCATGGGCGGCGGATCTCCGATGGACTGCGCCAAAGGCGTTGCCGCCAAGATCGCACATCCCGGCAGGACGATTGCCGAGCTTCAGGGCATTTTAAAAGTCCACAAAAAAATCGTTCCTTTCTGGGCAATCCCCACGACAAGCGGAACAGGTTCCGAGACAACCGTTGCCGCCGTAATCACCGACTCGGCAACGCACCACAAGGCTTCCATTAACGATCCCTCCATCCTTCCGAAGTATGCGGTGCTGGATCCCGAACTGACGGTCGGACTTCCCCCGTTCATTACCGCCACGACCGGAATGGATGCCCTCTGTCATGCGGTAGAAAGTTACACGAACTGGACATACTGTACGGAACTTGAAAAGGATCTTTCCAGAAAGGCTGTGAAGCTGATCTACGATAATCTCTTAAAAGCCTATCATGGCGGTTCCGACCTTACGGCCCGGCAGAACATGCAGTTTGCCTCGTTCTATGCGGGGAGGTCCTTCACAAGAGGCTGTGTCGGATATGTTCATGCGGTTGGCCACACACTCGGAGGTCTCTACGGTGTCGCACACGGACTCGCCATGTCCGTCATCCTTCCCCATGTGATGCGTCAGTTCGGTCCTGCAGTTTATGACAAACTTGCGGATCTGGCCGAAGTCTGCGGCATGGACGGTCAGGACAACAGGGAAAAAGCCCTTAAGTTCATCGACTGGATGGATGAACTCAAGAAGGAAATGAATCTGCCTGCAGGTCTTGACATGATAAAGGACGAGGATATCCCGCAGATCATCGCCTGGGCTGAGAAAGAGGCGAATCCGCTGTATCCGGTTCCCGTGATCTGGCAGAAGAAGGATTTTGAAAAACTCATTCATACCCTTCGAACGGCAAAGTACAGTTAACTGACAGATGCCGGGTATCTGAATGGAAATACCGCTTGACAAATGTCAGGCGGTATTATATTATACACATGTTAGCAATCGAAGAATGAGAGTGCTAACAAACAAATCAGGGGGCGGAGCCATGGAGCTTGATGAGAGAAAGACAGTCATACTGAATACGATTATCAGGAACTACCTTGAGACCGGCGAGCCTGTGGGCTCCCGGACGATCTCCAGGTTTTCCGGACTGAACCTGAGCTCTGCCACCATCCGGAACGAGATGAGCGATCTCGAGGAGATGGGATATATCGAACAGCCGCATACCTCGGCCGGTCGTGTTCCCACGGATCTCGGATACCGGTTCTATGTGGACAGCATCGAGCGTTCCTCGGAGGAGCGGATCCATGCGACCGAGGATCTCATGATCCAGCGGGTCGATCATCTGGAGCAGCTCTTAAAGCGCCTCGTCAAGATGCTGGCCGCAGATACGGACTATGCCGCCCTTATAAGCGGCCCGTCCATCGGACAGACGAAGATCAAATACCTGCAGCTTTCCGTACCGACGGAGGGAAAAGTTCTTCTGATTCTGGTGCTGGACGGCAATGTGATCCGGAACGAACTGATCAGTATCCCCGAGAATCTTGATTTTGAAACCGTGCGGAATCTCGATATCATGCTCAACAATCATATCGCCGGGCTTACGCTTTCAGAGATCAGTACCAAGCTGGTGACGGATATGATGGTGCAGGCGGGCAGCCATTCGGAGACCGTGAAGATCATCATCGATACCGTGGTGGAGCTCATCGAACACGATTCCATGAACGGCGAGGTATTTACTTCGGGCGCCAAGAACATTTTCAAGTATCCGGAGCTTGCCGAAGTGGAGAGAGCAACGGAGCTGATCACAGCTTTTGAAGAAAAAGAACAGCTCAACGAGCTGGTGAAAGAGGTCACGAGCCTCGAGGGAACCGCGGAGGAAGGCCCCATCCATGAGGTAAAGGTGTATTTCGGCGGTGAAGGCCCCGTAAAGAACATGACGAACTGCTCCCTTGTAACGGCAAGTTATGAGATGAAGGACGGTATGAAGGGCGTGATCGGCGTGATCGGCCCGAAGCGCATGGACTACGAAAAGGTCATGCACAAGATGCAGAACATGAAAGATCAGCTGGACAGAGCGTTCCGCGATCTGTATTGATAGAGGTGAAGAATGGCAGAAGAAGTAAAAGATGTCGAGATTACGGAAGAGGAACTGAAAGAAGAGGCGGCTGCTCCGGAAGAGACGGAAGAGGAAACCGCTGAAACAGCAGAAGAGAACCCTGCGGAAGAGACTGCGGAGGCTGAATCAGAAGACGACGAGGAGCCGGAAGAAGAGGAAACTCCCGGACCGGATCCGAAAGACGTAAAGATCGCCGAGTGGGAAGACAAATTCAAAAGACTTTTCGCAGAGTTTGACAATTTCAGAAAACGTTCCGAAGCGGAGAAATCCACGCGCTTTGCGGACGGCGAAAAGGCCGTGCTCGCAAAGATCCTCGATATCGTGGATAACTTTGAAAGAGCACTGGATAACGTCCCGGACGATAAAGAGGCGGAGGCCTTTGCAGAAGGTGTGCGGATGATCTACAAACAGCTCATGAGCATGCTCGAAGGCTTCGGCGTAAAGCCCATCGAAGCAAAGGGACAGACGTTTGATGCCAACCTGCACAATGCAGTGATGCATGTGGAGGATGAGAACCTTCCGGAGAACACCGTATGTGACGAGTTCCAGAAGGGATATATGATCGGAGACAAAGTTCTCCGCTACAGCATGGTAAAAGTTGCGAATTGATATACAGGAGGAAATGACAATGAGTAAGATTATCGGTATTGACTTAGGTACAACAAACAGCTGCGTGGCAGTTATGGAAGGTGGAAAGCCCACCGTTATCCCGAATGCGGAAGGACAGAGAACCACTCCTTCTGTCGTGGCATTCACCAAGACCGGCGAGCGCCTTGTCGGTGATCCCGCCAAGCGTCAGGCTATCACCAATCCCGACAGAACCATTTCATCCATCAAGAGAGAAATGGGATCCGATTATAAGGTAACCATCGACGGCAAGAGCTATACTCCCCAGGAAATCTCCGCCATGATCCTTCAGAAACTGAAGAATGATGCCGAGAGCTACCTCGGCGAGAAGGTAACCGAAGCCGTGATCACGGTTCCCGCCTACTTTAACGATGCCCAGCGTCAGGCAACCAAGGATGCCGGAAAGATTGCCGGCCTTGATGTAAAGCGTATCATCAACGAACCCACCGCAGCCGCTCTTGCTTATGGTCTTGAGGACGAGAAAGAGCAGAAGGTCATGGTATACGACCTCGGCGGCGGCACCTTCGATGTTTCCATCATTGATATCGGTGACGGTGTCGTGGAAGTACTGGCCACCAACGGTGATACCCACCTCGGCGGTGACGACTATGACAATGCAGTCATGAGCTGGCTCGTATCCGAGTTCAGAGTTCAGGAGGGCGTTGACCTTTCCGGCGACAAGATGGCAATGCAGAGACTGAAGGAAGCAGCCGAGAAGGCCAAGAAGGAGCTTTCCGCCGCAACCACAACCAATGTGAACCTTCCCTTCATTACCGCTACCGCGGAAGGACCGAAGCACCTCGACATGAACCTCACCAGAGCAAAATTTGAGGAGCTTACCGCTGCCCTTACCGCACGTACCGATGTACCGGTAAGAAATGCCATGAGAGACGCGGACGTAACCAACGCAGACCTTGGAAAGGTACTCCTTGTCGGCGGATCCACCCGTATGATCTGCGCACAGGATGAAGTAAAGAAGATCACCGGGATGGAGCCCAGTAAGAGCCTGAATCCCGATGAGTGCGTAGCGATCGGCGCTGCCATCCAGGGCGGAAAGCTGGCCGGTGATGCCGGTGCCGGCGATGTGCTTCTTCTGGACGTAACACCGCTTACCCTTTCCATCGAGACCCTCGGCGGCGTGGCAACTCCTCTCATCAAGAGAAATACCACCATCCCGACCACGGCACAGCAGATCTTCTCCACCGCAGCGGACAACCAGACTGCAGTAGATATTCACATCGTACAGGGCGAGAGAGAGTTCGCAAGAGACAACAAGACCCTCGGACAGTTCCGTCTGGACGGCATTGCTCCCGCTCCCCGCGGAATCCCGCAGATCGAGGTGAAGTTTGACATCGATGCCAACGGTATCGTAAACGTATCCGCAAAGGATCTCGGCACCGGAAAGGATGCACATATCACCATCACCTCCGGTTCCAACATGTCTCAGGATGATATCGACAAGGCTGTCAGAGAAGCTGCTCAGTTCGAAGCGGAAGACAAGAAGAAGAAAGAGGCCATCGATGCAAGAAATGAGGCGGATTCCTTCTGCTTCCAGACCGAGAAGGCCTTAAAGGAAGTCGGAGACAAGGTTTCCGAGAGTGAGAGAGCTTCGGTTCAGGCGGATGTGGATGCCCTTAGGGATGCCATCAACCAGACCCCGGCCGACGGAAACGCTACCGAAGACCAGATCAAAAAGATCAACGAGCTCAAGGAAAAGCTCATGAATAACGCTCAGGGCGTATTCACCAAGATGTATGAGCAGGCACAGGCCGCAAACGGCGGCGCACAGGCAGGCCCCGGCCCGCAGGGCGCACCGAACGGTGACTACAGAGAAGCTCAGACCGGTTCTCATGACGACAACGTGGTAGACGGCGACTTCAGAGAAGTCTGATAAAAGAATAAAGGCGGACAGCGGGATGCATGTTTTATCAGAGCAGACCGCTGCCCGCCCGGAAAATAAGAAACTAAAGGCGGGGATCTTCCCCGCCAAATGCATGTAAAATACAGGATATAAAATGGCAGAAAAAAGAGATTACTATGAGGTGCTCGGCGTGCCGAAAGATGCGGATGACGCCGCCATCAAGAAAGCCTACCGGCAGCTCGCAAAAAAATATCATCCGGACTCCAATCCCGGTGACAAGACCGCAGAAGAGAAATTCAAAGAGGCGGGAGAGGCCTATGCCGTTCTTTCCGATAAGGACAAACGTGCTGCCTATGACCGCTACGGTCATGCCGCTTTTGATGCCAATTCCGCAGCGGGACAGGCATCCGGATTCGGTGGATTTGACTTCGGCGGAATGGATTTCACGGATATTTTCTCCGGTCTTTTCGGCGGGGCTTTGGGGGGCTTCGGGGGCGGTCGGGAGGCGTACTAAGACGGGTACGAGCAG
>JAZUHZ010000218.1:0-4172 GCA_045642005.1 Candidatus Avilachnospira sp. | reverse complement strand
TGTTTGAAACTTCGGCGTCCGTGAAGCGTGCCAATTCCTTTTTCCCCGCACGCAGATGTTTCACTCGGCTCATGCGCGCAGCTCATGCGCGTTCCCACTTCAGCCTATGCAGATTCCCTTCTTTTTCCAGCCCCCGGAAATCCTGCTGCCGGAGCGCCTCATAAAGGACGATCGCCACGGAATTCGCCAGATTCAGGGACCGTTCGCCCTCCGCCATGGGAATGCGGATGCAGGATTCCGGATGCTGCACGAGAATCTCCTCGGGAATCCCGCGGGATTCGTTGCCGAACATGATGAAATCCGATTCGGCGTAGGAGACCTCCGTATAGACATGCTGTGCTTTCGTGGTGGCGTACCAGATCTTCGCGTCGGGATGCTTTTCTAAGAAGTCTTCATAATCAATATATTCGGTCACCGAGAGCCGCTCCCAGTAGTCCATGCCGGCCCGTTTGATCTCTTTTTCGTTGAGGCGGAAGCCGTAGGGGCGGATCAGATGCAGGGCAGTGCCGCTGGCCACGCAGGTGCGGCCGATATTTCCGGTATTCAGGGCAATGCCCGGTTCGTGAAGGATAATGTTCATAAATTCAAAGCGCCGCCCGGGACGGGACGCTGTCTCCTTTCTTCAGATCAGAATGAAAAATTTCCACCTGTCCGATAAGCCGCAGTATAGCACATTCCCGCAGACAAAACAAACAATCTTCTGATGCAATCTGCCCCGGTTTGTGGTAAAATCGTATTCCCGCGGAGTACACGAGGTTGTCGCCGACAACCTCCCCAGCGACAACCCGATTGCCCCCGCGATGATAAGGAGTCCATATGGCAGCAGTATTTCTATGTATCATCCTCCTCTGCGCGATGGGGAACAACGTTTTCAAGAACCTTTTCGCCAAGGGGAATGTGTGTACCGACGGAGACAACGCCATCTACAATGTCATTGCCTGCGGGATCGGCGCACCGCTTTCCCTGATCGGGCACCGTTTTGCCCCGGTGTCCGGCGGCACGCTTCTCATCGCCTTTTTCTTCGGTCTTTCCATGGCCGGCGTGGCCATTTCCACGATCAAAGCCCTCCGGAGCGGTCCCATGTCGCTGACGGCCCTCTTCGGAAATTTTTCCGCCGTGATCCCGATTCTTTTCGGATTTCTGTTCTGGCATGAGCCGGTCTCCGCTTTGAAGGCAGGGGGCATTCTCCTCATGTTTGTCTCCATCTATTTCATCACCAATCCCGATGTGAATGTGAAGGTTTCGAGAACGTGGATCGTGTTTACGCTGCTGTATTCCCTGACAAGCGGCCTCATGGCGCTTTTCCAGCTTCTGGAGACCAAGACCTTCGGCTCCGGCGAATCGGCCATGTTCCTGTTCTGGGGATTTACGTTTGCCACGCTCTGGATGTGCGTGTATCTCGTGTACTGCCAGCGGAAACCGGAGGCCCGCATGACCATCAGGCTTTTTTCCAGGGAAAATCTGAACGGACTCGTGGTCGGCATCTTCGGCGGGATCTCCCACATCTGCACTATGAAGATCCTTCTTCTTATGGATTCCACCGTGTTCTATCCGGTGAAGGACGGGCTGTGCCTCATCTGCAATGCGCTGATCGGGTATTTCCTCTTTCAGGAAAAGCTTCATAAAAAACAGTTCGCCGGGCTCATTCTCGGTTTCGCCGCCGTGATGATCCTGACGATCTTCTAGTCTTCATAATCTGCGGGCCGCAGCAGAATCATAGTTTTCATGCACATCCTGTTTCATTTTGGTTTTCCATTGAACAACCGTCTCTGGCCATATTTGCAAATTCGAACCGGCATCAGAGACATTGTCCTGGAAATACTCCTTGAGGGATGTGAAATAAGGGAAAAATGACAGTTTCACATCCCTTATGTTCGGAGAGGGATGTGAAAGCAGGCATTTCGGGAAGTTTCCCATCCTTCGCTTTTGGGGGAGGGATGTGAAATACTGAAAAAACGATGGTTTCCCCTCCTTATTTCGCAATTTTTTGGCTTAAAAGGATGTGAAAGCCCTGTTTTTCGGCACTTTCACATCCTTTTCAGACCTCTGCAGCTCCCAAAAAGGAGGGGGAATTGACCAATGGAGAGGTTTTCCCATCCTTCGTATTTTTGGGAGGGATGTGAAAGCAAACATTTCGAGCAGTTCCACATCCTTACCAGGATCACGGTGTGTCGGCAGCCCGTTCATTCAGATGGGTTTAGGTGTGACATGAAATAATTTCTTTGATGTTTCACGGAAATTATGCAGGAGCCTGTGGATTTTTCCGCATTGATATGTTAAATTAACAGCAAAGAATATACACAGCGTTCTTCCCGATTCGTTTTGTTGGCGCAGTAGTGGACGAAGGCCGAAAAAAAGGCATTTGTCCGCTCTGCGGGAGAAAACAGGAACGATCCGGGAAGAATTACGTAAGGGAGGTGTTTATGGGGAAGTATAATTTTGACGAGATCATTGACCGGCGCGGTACCGACTGCCTGAAATATGATTTCGGCATGAAGAGAAAGGGCCGTGATGACCTTCTGCCGTTATGGGTTGCCGATATGGACTTTAAGCTCCCGGACGAGATCCTCGCGGAGTTCCACAAGAGGATCGACCACGGTATTTTCGGATATTCCGATCCGCTGGACAGCTACTACGAGGCGCTGAACCGCTGGTTCTCCGGCCATTTCGGATATACGGTCAGGCCGGAGTGGGTGACTCTCGGCGCCGGCATTGTGTACGGGATCTTTACCGCGATCCACGCCTACACGAATCCCGGGGATGCCGTGATGATCTCGCAGCCGGTGTATTATCCTTTCTGCGATTCCATCGTGACCAATGACCGGAAGCTCGTGAACAATCAGCTGCATTTTGAGAACGGCAGATATTCCTTTGATTTCGACGATTTTGAGAAGAAAATCGTGGAAAATGACGTAAAGGTCTACATTCTCTGCAATCCGCACAACCCCGTGGGACGTGTGTGGACGAAAGAGGAGATCACCCGCGTGGCGGACATCTGTCTTTCCCACAACGTGATCGTGATGTGCGATGAGATCCATGCCGATTTCGTTTACACCGGCCATAAGCTCACATCGTATATGACGCTTCCGGAGAAATACCTGCAGAATGTATGCTTCTTCGTTTCTCCCGGAAAGACGTTCAACGTGGCCGGCCTGCAGCCGTCCAACATCATCATCCCGAACGAGGAGCTTCGCGCAAAATACCGGAAAGCCAATGATCAGGCCGGCTACAGCAATGCGCCGATCTTCGGCATGCTCGCGACCAAGGTCTGCTACACGCTCGGAGACGAGTGGGTGGAGGAGCTTGTCGCCTATATCGAGAAGAACATCGCCTGGATCGAAGAGTTTGTGAAGGAGAATTTCCCGAAGGCTGCCTTCGTGAAGCCGGAGGGAACCTATCTTGTCTGGATCGATTTCTCGGGATACGGATTCTCAGACGAGGAGCTCGAGCATCTCATGCTGGAGGAGGCAAAGCTGTGGCTTGATTCCGGAAAGATCTTCGGACCGGAGACCGCCCAGTTTGAGCGGTTCAACGCCGCCTGCCCGCTGGCTACGGTAAAACAGTGCTTCACTCAGCTGAAAGAGGCGATGGACGCACACAAGAAGTGGTAAAATCAGCGCAAGCGACGAGGAATCTTATAAAACATGAGACAGTGATTCATCAAAGAAAGGGGTAAATATGAGTACATTCTGGAAAAACTACAAATCATCTGTAATTCTTCTTGCTTCCATGATCATCGGCGGCATTGTCGGCGCGATCTGGGGCGAGGGCGCATCGGTCCTTGAGCCGGTGGCGGACGTGTTCCTTCACCTTCTCTACTGCTGCGTGGTTCCGCTGATCTTCTGTTCCCTGTCCGCTGCCATCGCCAAGATGCAGGATATGAAGAAGCTCCGCAAGATCCTGGTGACGTTCCTCATCGGTACCTTTGCAACCGGTGTGGTGAGCGCCCTGTTCCAGGCCATTTCCGTCATCCTCTTTGATCCGGCAAAGGGTGCCGTGATCGATATGACCGAGACCGTGTCCGACGCGACCGGAAGCCTGAATATCCTCGGCATGTTCACCGTCGGCGACTTCAAGGACCTGTTCAGTAAGTCCAACCTGATGGCGCTTATTGTGTTTACCATTCTCTTTGCCTTTGCCATCATTAAGGCCGGCGAGAAGGGCCGTCCCGT
>JAZUHZ010000217.1:0-4215 GCA_045642005.1 Candidatus Avilachnospira sp. | reverse complement strand
ATCGGAGATGTTTCACGAAGGGGCATGTTTCACGGCGCGTATGCACTGTATGCAATTTTGTCATTTTTATCATGCGGAATATTGATTTTTTCTTCAATCTGTGTTAGTATTTTGTCAATATGCTCAAAAAGCAGAAAAATTATACTGCCTGTCTCGTATTCAGGCGGAAAAAGGAGGAATTTTTTCTATGAAAAAGTTTTTAGCACTTTTACTTGCAGCGATGATGGTGATTTCACTGGCTGCCTGCGGATCATCCTCTCAGGCTTCCGGCAGTGATGATACGATCAAGATCGGTGTTTTCGAGCCCCAGTCCGGTGACAACGGTGCCGGCGGAAAGCAGGAGATCCTCGGTATGCAGTATGCCAACCAGGAGACACCCACCGTTAACGTAGGCGGCAAGGATTACAAGGTTGAGCTTGTTTATGCAGATAATGCTTCATCCAACGATAAGGCTCCCTCTGCAGCTCAGACACTGGTATCCGCCGGCGTATCCTGTGTTCTCGGTTCCTACGGTTCCGGCGTTTCCATCGCAGCAGGTGATACCTTCAAGTCAGCAGGCGTTCCCGCCATCGGCGTTACCTGCACCAACCCCCAGGTTACTTCTGACTGTGATGTTTACTTCCGTATCTGCTTCCTGGATCCCTTCCAGGGAACCGTTCTTGCCAACTATGCCAAGAACCAGCTCGGCGCTACCAAGGCTTACTGCCTCGCAAAGCAGGGCGATGACTATTCAGGCGGACTTGTAAACTACTTCATCGAGGCTTTCGGCGCTGAGAACTGCGTATCCGAAGTATTCCCCGAGGGAACTTCAGACTTCTCCACCTATATCACCAACGCACAGAATCAGGGCTGCAACGTATTCATGGCTCCCGTTTCCACAGAAGCGGCTGCACAGATTATTGCAAAGGCTGAGGCGCAGAACCTCGGAATGCCCATCCTGGCCGGCGATACCTGGGACAGTAACGTTATCCTTGACGCAGCAAAGGGCACCAGCCTTGACATTGCTGTAACCACCTTCTACAACGAGGGTGCTAACGACAAGTTCGACTCCGGAATCAAGGCATGGATCAATTCTGATTCTACCGCAAAGTCCAATAACGGCGGCAACGACGAGATCGCAGCAGTATCCGCCATGGGATATGATGCTTACTACTTCGCTCTTGAGGCAATCAAGGCAGCCGGATCCAAGGACCCCGCAGCAGTATTAAAGGCTCTTCCGACCACCACCTATCAGGGCGTGACCGGCAATATCGCGCTTGACGAGATCGGCGATGCCAAGAGAGACTCTGCATTCGTTAAGGCCTGCAACACCGAAACAGGAAAGTGGGACTTCGTAACGGAGGCTAAGATTCAGTAATTTAAGGAGCATTTTTATGAATTTTGCGAATACTGTACTACCATATATCCTTTCGGGAATCTCTGTGGGCGGACAGTACGCACTGATTGCCATAGGCTACACAATGGTCTATGGCATTTTGCGTCTTATCAACTTCGCCCATGGTGACGTTTTCATGGTTTCGGGCCTTGTGATGTTTTATCTCTGCACGGCACTGCCTCTATGGCTGGCGCTGCCGCTCACGATTGTGATCACCGTACTTCTCGGCTTTACCATCGAACGCGTTGCCTATAAGCCGCTCCGTACGGCTCCCAGAATGTCCGTTATGATCTCTGCGATCGGCGTATCCTACCTGATCCAGAATCTGGCGCTGTATATTACCGGAGGACTGAACAAGAATTATCCCGAGATTCCCTGGATCTCCGACAAGATCGAGATTTTCGGCACGACCACCACAAGAGTTACGCTGATCACCCCGTTCCTTACCGTGGCGCTGGTTCTGGTGCTTGTGTGGCTCATTAACCATACCAAGATCGGTATGGCCATGCGTGCCGTTTCCAAGGATTTCGAGACATCACAGCTCATGGGCATCAAGATCAATAACGTCATTTCCATGACCTTCGTGATCGGTTCCTTCCTGGCTTCGGTCGGATCGATGCTCTATTTCTCCAACTATCCCGGAATCGTCCCGACCTCCGGAGGAATGCCGGGACTTAAGGCCTTTGTTGCGGCAGTTTTCGGCGGGATCGGAAGCATCCCGGGTGCTGTGATCGGTGCCTTTATCATCGGTATCGTGGAGAGCGTCATCAAGGGACTTGACACGATCCTGATCACTCAGGGAGCAATTACCTCCCAGGTCGGCTTTGCGACTTTCTCGGATGCCTTTACCTTTGTACTCCTGATCATCATTCTTGTCTTCAAGCCGACCGGTCTTTTCGGCGAGAAGCAGACCGATAAAGTTTAAGGAGGTGCTGCATGAAAAAGAATAAGAGTCTCAATGCGTTCATCGCGGTGCTTGCCTTTATGATCCTTGTGTTTGTCCTGGATCAGACCATTAAACCCACCGACTCCCTCGGAATGCTCCTTACCGTGCTCCAGAAGGGATCCGTGTATGCCCTTGCAGCCGTGTCCATGAACCTTCTGAACGGCTTCACCGGCCTCTTTTCCCTCGGCCATGCCGGCTTTATGCTCATTGGCGCGTATACCTATGCCATCTTTACGATTCCTTCGACTTCACGAGATACGGTATACCAGTATTTTGACGCAGCGGTCCGCCTCTCGTTCCCGGAGGCACTCTCCAATGTGCTCGGACCGTTCGGAACCGTGCTCGGCGTCATCCTTGCCATGGTGCTCGCAGGACTTGTGGCCGCCTTCTTTGCGTACCTGATCGGCCTTCCGGTACTGAAACTGAAATCCGACTATCTTGCCATCGCAACCCTCGGATTTGCAGAGATTATCCGCGCCATTTTCCAGTGGGAGAAGCTGGGACCTGTTACCAACGGTTCCAACCTTCTGAAGTCTTTTGAGAGAACCAGTACCTTTAAGCTGGAACTCGGGCAGACGACGATCAGCCTTTCCACCTTTGTCCCCGTGCTTACGGCGGTGATCTGCATCACGCTGATCGTACTCCTTGTCAATTCCACCTACGGACGTGCTTTTATTGCTGTCCGTGACGACGAGGTGGCTGCGGAGGCCATGGGAATCAATCTGGCAAAGACCAAGATGCTTTCGTTCTGCGTTTCCTGTTTCTTTGCCGGTGTGGCGGGAGCCATGATGGCGCAGGTGCTTTCCATCGCGCAGGCTTCGAACTTCAAGGTGGCCATGACCTATGAGATCCTTCTCATGGTCGTACTTGGCGGTATCGGTTCGATCACGGGATCCATTATCGGAGCGCTTCTTTTCATTTCCGCTTCCGAGTGGTGGCTCAGAGGCCTTGATTCCGGTACTTTCCTCGGAATCAATGCGCCGGGAGTTTTCCGGAACGGCTTCCGTCTTGTGGTTTTCTCTGTGATCATCATGGTGGTGGTTCTCTTCTTCCGGAAGGGAATCATGGGTGATAAAGAGCTCCCGGATGTGATCCGGAACCTGAAAAAGAAGAGAAAGCTGAAAACAGCGGCACCTGAAGAAAAGGAGGTGCAGTAATGGAAAACGTACTGAAAGTCGAAAACGTTACGATGCAGTTCGGCGGCGTTGTTGCCGTTGACAACCTTTCCATGGAAGTGAACGAAGGAGAGATCGTCGCGCTGATCGCCCCGAACGGAGCCGGAAAGACGACAGCCTTCAACGTGATCACCGGCGTTTACGAGCCGACCAACGGAGAACTTTCCTTCCTGGGGAAACCGATCATCAGAAATCATCCCCAGGGAAAGATGAAAAAGGCATATAAGGGAGAGTGCGGAGAGTATTACGCGAAGGAATCCGTGCTGGCACCGACCCCTGACCAGATCACGGGACTCGGAATGGCGCGTACCTTCCAGAATATCCGTCTCTGGAAGACACAGACCGTTTTCAATAACGTTCTGATCGCAAAACACATGCATTCCACGGCCAGCTTCATTTCCGCCACCCTCCGGAGAAATGCAAAGGAAGAGACGGAGCAGCGGCGTGAAGTCGAGAAGGTGCTCGACATCGTCGGACTTCTTGATGTCAAGGACGAGCTGGCGACGAGCCTTCCCTACGGAAAGCAGCGGCGTCTTGAGATCGCAAGAGCGCTGGCTACCAATCCGAAGCTTCTTCTGCTTGATGAGCCGGCGGCCGGTATGAATCCGCAGGAGACCGATGAGCTGACTGCCTTTATCGGACGCATCCGCACGGAACTCGGAAAGACCATCCTTCTGATCGAGCATCATATGGATCTTGTCATGGATATCTCCGACAGA
>JAZUHZ010000216.1:0-13784 GCA_045642005.1 Candidatus Avilachnospira sp. | reverse complement strand
CGGTTTCTTCTGGAAAAGGACGTTTCTCCCGAAGAGGGCGCGGAGCTTGTCATGAATATGTTTCACGTGAAACTCTGTTTTGTGACCTGCGGACCGGAGGGCGCGATTTTCCGGAACCAAAATGGCTCGGGGCGGGCCCCGGCACTTTCCGGCATCCACCCGGTGGATACCACCGGAGCCGGGGATATCTTCGGCGGCAGCGCCATGTGGGAGTTTCTTTCCATGAACAAAGCGCCGGAGGCCCTTTCTGTTTCGGAGATGCGGGAGATCGCTTTGTTTGCTTCGGCGGCAGCAGGTCTTTCCACGGAAAAATACGGCGGGATCCCGTCGGTACCGACGCTTAGTGACGCAGAGGCCGCGGCATCTCCCGCCACAACAACAGGGAGGCATCGTTGATGCCTCCCTGTTGTTGTGTATTACAGCAGTAATATTCCCTTTTTTGTCTTCATCCGGAACAGAAGTCCGATGATTTCTTTATGCAGCGGAACGAATGCCCCGTTCCGGATCAGTTCATAGATCTCTTCTTCCGCCGCAAACCGGAGTTCCGACACTTCAAGGGGATCCGGAACGAGCTCCTCCGGGGACGGATCCGCCACGGCGGTGTAGATATCCGTGATCATGCCGTCGTAATAGACGGAGAGAACTTTCACCAGGTCTTCTTCCGGGATCCGGAGACCGGTTTCCTCCCGGATCTCCCGCTGCATCGCCGGAAGGCTCTTTTCTCCGGCCTGCACGGCGCCGCCGGCGGAGACATCAAAGAGTCCCGGGCGCTCTTTTTTGCAGTCCGCCCGTTTCTGGATGAGCATCTCTCCTTTGGTGTTGAAGATGCAGGCAAAGACCACGAGCATGCTCCCGTCTCCTTCGCGGTGTTTTCCGCGCGGACGGGTTTCACCCGTTCTGACAAATTCATCCTGATAAAGATCGACCTGTTCCACTCAGAGCTCCTCGGCGATGTCGGAAAGCGGGCGGATCTCCTCATGCAGATGCGAGGGCTTTACGCCGTCCGCGGCATATCCGGTGGGAAGCAGGGCCTGCACGAAAATGTGCTCCGGCAGTCCGAGGACCGTCTTCACTTCCTCGTTATTAAACCAGCCCACCCAGCAGGTTCCGAGCCCCAGCTCCGTGGCCTCCAGCATCATATGGGTCGTCACGATGGCGGCATCGGTCTCGCCGAACTGGTACCCCTCATAGAGACGGCCTTTCGCGGAGCGCCGGATGTCATAGGCGATGACAAATACGAGCGGCGCATCGAAGATGCAGGGGCACACCATGGAAAGAGCCCGCCGCTTTTCCGGAGATTTGATCACATAGATCTTCTCCGGCTGATTGTTGCAGGCGGTCGGTGCCACGCGCCCCGCCTCGAGGATCCGGTCGATCTTTTCCTGCTCGACGGGGATGTCTTTATACTTTCTGACGGAATACCGTCTCTTTGCTAATTCCAGAAATGATTCCATACGCTTTCCTTCCTTTCTTTTTCGCTGATTTTATCAGGTTTCTTTACTCCAGAAACTTCTTCCGGACGGTTTCCTCAAAAAGTCTTGTGTCAAAGCTCTGATCCGAAAACTCGTAAAAGAGCAGAAGCCTTTCTCCGGGGATCAGTCCGTTTTTGGCATATTTCTCCAGTTTTCTTGCGTTATTCTCCAGATACCCCGGGTCCGACATCATGCCCAGAATCTCCATCCAATACAATTCGCTGTCTTTAGGGCTCTTTACTGTAAAGTCCGGTGCTGCCTGCGTACCATCCGAAAACCAGAACATCTCCTCGTAATGGTACGGGATGCCCAGCCTGTTCAGGCAGTTGGCGCAGAGTTCTTCATTTTTGGAGCGCACCAGCTCACCTCGTTCTGTCACCCGGCCGATGTTTTCCGGAACCGGCATCTGGCTTTTTCTGTATGGGCCCTCCTGCCATCTTTTCAAGATCGTCTGCTTCGTAATAAACTGGTTTGGTGTGTTTTTTCCGAACAATTCTTCAAACTTCCGGTATTCGTCCTGCAGGACGTCGGGATCATAACGGTACGGGTCTTTCTCCAGCACTTTTAATCCTTCTTCCACAATTTTCATCGTCCGCGCCGCACAATACTTTTTAATATAGCACGGCAACAACCCGTCCTGTCCGCTCAGATACTGTTCGGTATGTTCACCGGTCCTCTGATCGATCAGGGTTCTGTATAATTCCACCCTGCCTGTTTTTCGACGGATATGCAATGTGCCTTCCGGCGACCTGCCAAGAATTGCCGCTGCTCTTTTCCTGATCTGCAGCAGATGCTCCTTCTCCTCATCAATGCTTTCTCTTATTTTATTCATTTTTTCCTTTCCGGTCACACCGGGTAATCCGCTTTTCTATTATAACGTATTCAGACGGTCCATCACAACAAAAAAGTCCGTTAAATGTTTCACGAAAGCACTTTCCCCACATTTTTACCATTTTCGAAGAACTTTTGTGGAACTTTATCGAAACCGAACGGTAACAATTCCACAAAAGCTTTCATTTCGGAGCATAAATGTGGAAAGCAATCCGCGCAGGGCTCGTTAAGTTCCACAATTCCGTTCTTTTTTTCATACTTTTGTGGAACCGCCGCGCAGCGAATAAAAAAAGTTCCACAAAAACCATTGATATTGACCGGTTTTGTGGAAAAAGTGGTTTTGTGAATTCTTTAACATATTCGGAAGGCGGCAACGGGACAAAGCAATTGACGTAAATCGGCCGGAAAGACCTCCTTGCGTCCGTTTCTGTTTCGGTACAGTCTCGCATGTGAATGAACGAGCGGTAAATGTCGAACCATGATTCAGGCGATATGCTATTGAATTGGTGAACTGCGGATCTTTATTCAACGAAGTTCCGATGATGGAAAACGTGACACTTACGGCAGGATATGATACACATCGGGTGCCTGACCGATGGCAACCGGAACGAATTACGGATATTTATTTCATCTCACAATGGCTTCCTGTTCCAGTTTGATGCCGGTAAGAAGCATCTGCTGAAAGAGCGGGATCTGCTCTTTGAAATACGGGTCTTCTGCCATCAGCTTCAGCGTTTTTCTGTCATTTTCCGAAAGGGGTTTTCCAAAAGAAGAATACGCGGTATAGGTTGCCGGATCCATATGAAGTGTCTGAAAACCGATTCCGGTCTTTATACACAGATCCTTCCAGATCCGAAATCCACCGCAGTCGATATCGCCGAAATGAAAGGTTTCCGCCTGGGGAAACGCAGCATGAAGTTTCTGAATGAATTCGCGTTTGCTCCGGTTATGATACCCGCCCAGATAAATGCTTACCTCTCCCTGCTCCGGGTTCCACCGGTAAAAAGAGGTCAGATTTTCAATGGTTACTATTTTCGTAATCTGCGGATTCTTATCCCACATCATTTTTTCCGCGTCATTTCCGGAGACAGCAATCCCCTCCGGAAAGGAGGAAAGACAGATCCTGCTCTCTCCGATCCGGAAATCCCCGCTCCCTTTCATAAAGATATGAGAAGGGTTTTTCATGATCCCAAACTCGGAAAGAAGTTCTTCATCGGTCAAATCGTTAAATTCCTCCGTGTCACTGAAACGGCGGATTACGGCACAGGCTCCGGAAAGTTCCTTTTCAAACACCTTAGAATCACGAAAAACCTTCACAGAAAATTCTCTGAGATAACAGGAGGATTCGTTCGTGAGAATTGCATAAACAAGCCCCACCGTATCACGAAGCCGTTCCGTATTTTCGGGTTCGAGGTATTGCTTCGGAAAACGACCGGCTGAAAGCTGTTCTTTCAGATATGAAATAAAATTCCGGAGCACGCCGATGCCGGCACAGGATTCCACTGACAGCAGTTCTTTGCACAGGGCTTCTGCCCGGGCGATCTTCTCCCGCTTTCCGGTCCTCCCGAGAAAGTCATAGGCTTTTTCTGCGTTTTCCACCGTCAGAACACAGCTGGTAAGAATATGTCCCGGATGATTTTTATTCCACCGGAGAGTGACAAGCCCCTCCTCGGAAAGCTGTAAGAGCTGATCGTGGACAGCATCCGCCTTCAGGGAGGTTTCATCATAATAATCCGGCAGCGTGGTCTTTGTCACAGGGAAAGAAATCGTCATATTCTTCTGATTTTTTCCTTCGTACAGAAGAGAGTTTTCATATTTATCAAGGAGCTTTGAAAGAATGTATTCATCGTACCGTTTCACGGGTGAAATCCTCCACGTAGCTTTCTTTTCCGTCTGAAAGAACCAGTAGCACCTTGTCCACGGAGGGCCCGATGTACTGAATTTTCTCCGGAGGGGCCGAAATGATCAGCTGCAGATCCTTTCCGGTCATAAATTCCAGTATGCCTTTGATTCGTTCGTCATCCATATTGTTAAACGCTTCATCCAGCATGACAAGCCCGATGGAATCGTTATTCAGACTGCCTTTGTAAAGTTGCATAAAGGATGCCGCCACGATAATATAGAACGGGGTCTGTGTTTCCCCACCGGATTTTTCCCGGCTCACTTTGGAATACAGCATGGAACTTCCGTTCTGTCCGGTGATCCGAAGATCGTAATCCATATAGGTACGGTAATCGGTATACTGATCCAGTGTTTTCGCGGCTTCTTCTCCGTCAAGGACAAGCTTATCAAACAGTTCCTCGATTACTTCTTTATGGGTTTCCGAAAAAATACCGGAAAAGATGGATTCTCCTCCCATCAGGTTAAAGTCATCCATGATCATATCATAGTATTTTTTCAGTGATTTTCCCGGAGCATGCGTAAATTCATAATGTTCTCCGCTGAAGGAAATCCCCGAAAGAGCCTTGTTGAGTTCCTTAAACTCCGTCTGCGCTTTCCGGATGTTTTCCTGAAGCCTGGCCAGAAACTGCTCCCGGAACTCGCTTTCCGCACTGTCTCTTGCTGTACGGACTTTTTCTTCGTAAGAAAGGATCTCTGAATTTCTCAGTTTGTCAGATTCCGCTTCATATTGGGGAATCCCGGCCTCTGTCGGCGGCGCGCCAAAATTGTGTGCCGCGTTATAGTCGGCCATGGCGCTGCTCATTTTCCCCTTCGCGGTTTCGACCAGTGTCTCATTGGCTTTTCGGCTTCTCTGATAATTATTCCGGATCTCTTCGGCACTCTTCTGGGACCGAAGTCGCCGGTACTCTGCCAGAATGGATTCGGCATCTCCGGAGAGCCGGACCTCCAGAAGACGGAGAACGCTCTCCGCCTCTTCTGCTTCCGTACGCAGTTCTTCTTTGCGTTTTTCAGCAATTACAATCTGATTCCGGCTCTGTCCGATCTCCACGAGGCAGTTTTCGATACGGTCTTCCAGTTTTTTCCGTTCATTTTCAAAGGCCTGCAGCCGCATCCTTTTCTGAATCAGCGTATCCCCGGCCGGAAGGGCCCGCATATCCTCACGGCATTTTGTAAGCGCTTCCTTAATATTCCTCTGCTCCATGAGAGCGCCCAGACGGTATTTCACCTCCATATCACTCTGACGGGAAAGAAGTTCGGAAAGTTTTTCCTTTCGGGAAAGCTCTTCTTTTTTTACGGCGATTTCTTTTTCCAGCTCTGCCTTCTGTTCCCTTGCTTTTTCCAGCTGCTTTTTATAAGCCTCCTCACCGATATACGGGATTTCGTATATCTCCGGCCGGATGGCGCTTGCCACATGATTCTGGTAGCGCATACACTGCCGGGTCACGGATACCGGCCAGTTTTTCAGGTCCTGATAACTGTCGCAGCGATGTACTTTCCCCAGGACCATATTGACGTACCGGCCGGCCCAGATGCTTTTTGCCGATACTACTTCCGCAAGGCTTCCCTCCGGACAGGTATCGTATTCGTCGAGTTTTCCGGTATTCACAAGGCCGGCCCCGTAAACCTTCTTTTCCGCCCTCAGTTTTTCATAGACACTGAGCGCCAGATCAAAGTCATCCGGTTCCACGATCAGGTAAAAACGCTGGGTATTGAGATATCCTTCCACGGCATTCCGCCAGGAACTGTCCTTGATTTCAAGAAGCTCGCAGAGAACCCGCACCTCACCGGTCCGGCCGGCTGCGGAAAACTGTGACTCAATCTTTCTTTTAAGAAGTTCCACGCCCTCGGGATAGAGCAGTTTTTTCTTCTCAAGGCTAGCTATTTTCGCTTCTGTCTCCTGCAACTCCCTCTGCCTGATAAACAATTCCTGATTGACGGAGGCGATTTTCTGCTGCGTCTCATTATTCAGTGACATCTTTTTCCGGAGCACTTCATCAAGGCACATCTGAAGGGAGGTCAGATCCTCTTCCTTTTCCATGCCGCCAAGCCGCTCCTGGTACTCTGAAAAAATCTTTTCCGGGCAGAAGCGGAGGATCTCGCCGATCTCCGAAAGGGCTGCCCGCGCCTTTGTTTTCAGTTCGCTGACATCCCGCTTCGCAGCCTCCAGCTGCAGTTTCAGTTCATTTTCCCGCCGCTCCAGTTCCTTTAATGCCTTATACTCTTCATCATGATCCAGCTCCGACTGGAGATTGCGAATGATTCCTTCTTTTTCGTCTTTTTCGGATCGAAGTGCATCCTTCTTTGATTCGAGGGCTCTGATCCCGAGTTCCAGCTGCCGGAGCTCCGACTCCACCCCGCGAATCTCCTCTGTCAGAAGATCCTTTTCCGCCGCCCGGATATAATACTCCTGAAACGCATCATTTTTCCGAATCCTCCGGATTTCCGAGACATAGGAAAGGATCCCGGTAAGCTCCTCACTTCGCTGCCGTACATCGTTTAGCAGGCGTAAAAGATCCTGATAACTCCGGACGTTTTCTCTTAATGCATCGATATTGACTTCTTTTTTGTCCAGTACATAGGAATAGACGAAATCCCGGATCTCATGAATCGGCTTAAATGCGAGAGCCTTCGGGATCAGCGTAAAAAACTTGTCTTCGATCCGTCCGAATCGCTGCAGTACAAGTTTCTTTGCTTCTCCGACCGTGGTAACAAACTGTTTAATCTCTCTCTGATTGGTCTGCCGGAAGGTGCTGATACTTTTGACCTTTTTCCCCATGAAAAAGAACCGGTCTGAAAGGGTCTGCTTTTCCATTAGATACCAGGCGACTTTCGGTTCCTGATCCTCTGTCGAGGAGTCCATGACAACACCGAGAATAAATGGGGCGTTTCTGGCTTGATCAAAGAATTCCAGTGCAATGTGGGCCGAAAGCTCTCCTGTTCTTTCAAAGGGCCGGTCTTCCCGTCCTGTCTTGCAGCGGATATAGCCCGTCAGATTTCTTTCGCCTTTTTCCTGATGCGCCGCTTTGTTGAAATTTGCCTTGGAACAGGTGATCACATACTGGATCGCATCAAGGATCGTTGATTTTCCGGCGCCGTTTTCCCCGGAGAGAAGCACCGCGTCCTGAAATTCAATGGTCTCATTCTGAAACCGGTGCCAGTTGATCAGGCGAAGCCTCGTAAGCGTCTTCATCCGTATCGTCTCCCTTCCTGTATTTTTCCAGCATTTCGCTGACTTTTCTGATATCTTCTGCCCGCACCGCCATGGCAATCGAATCGTATATGATGATTCTCGCGTCTTCCTCCAGGAGGTCATTATCCAGAAGTTCGATCAGATTAAATCGTTTGAAAAGCCTGAGGGCATTGTTCAGCGTGGTCTTATCGATCTGCTTTTCCCGGATTTTGAGTGTCAGATATTTTTCCTGAATATCTCCGGTGGTGATGAGCGCATCGGTCAGCGAAAGCTCCCGTTTCCGTTCATCGTACAGAATCCGGAGGATCAGAAGGAGAATGGAATCCACCATGCGCAGACGGACGTGATTGAAGTTTTCCCTGTTCACAAGCTGGATCACGCCAAGCTGCTCGTTGACTTCCAGATCATACCCTAAGACCGAGAGATAGCGGTCGAAAACCTCCCTGTGTTTCTGGATGAAATAATAGTCCCCTTTTGTCTGCTGATTTTTCTTTACGATAAAGCATCGACTCATCAGCCGGTTACAGACCCGCTTAAATTCGTCCTTGTCTTTCTGGAGCATTCCTTCAAATAGTTCCATTTCATTTCCTCTCGATAACAAAATCCCGGAACCGGTATCCGCTGATGCTGACCCGGTCAAGAAGCCGGATCCGATAGTGCATCATTTCTTTTCGCTGGCCGTAAAGCCGTATATATATCAGTCTGATAAAGGTGTCGTCTTTTTCGAGATCAAGTTCGGACGCACAAATACTTTCTTTCTCTTTGAGGATTTCCCCTACATACTCGTCGATCCGCTTCGGGCTCAGGATCTGTTGCATCCGAAGGAGCATCTGCCGGTATTTCTCCTTTCGCATGAAAAGATCCGGCTCCGTCTCCTCAAGTTCTTTCGGATTGAACTCCTTTTTTCCTTCCACCGGGGAATAAAGGGAATCCATATCCAGGTATTCCCAGGAAAATATCCGGACAAGTTTTTCCGTCTCCTCAAGTTCGTAAATCGCATTGTAATCTCTTCCGAGTTCCTGAACTCTTTCATTGAGAATACAGATAATATCCCGAAGCTGTCCTCTCAGATCTTCGCTGTCTGTCAGCAGAAATTTTGCCCGATTGATTGCCGCCCGCTGATAACGCGAGTTTTTCTTATTGATTTCATCCAGAATCGCATCCATCTGGCGGAAGGCCTCCATAACATTATGAAGGATTTCAAGGACTTCCTCTCTGGCCTCTTTTTCCTGAAGTTCCCGGATCTCCCCGATCTGTTTTGCTGCGGCATTTACAAAGTGCACATAACGTCCGGCTGATTCCAGTTTTTCCATAATCGCAGGACGGAATTTTGACACATTATCAGAGGTGAGAAGACGATGATATGCCTTATCGACAACATTCGTATAGTAATCGTCCAAAAGAGCCTGCATAATCTCCTTCACAGTCTGATGCCTGGTCAGATCATCCAGGTAGTGCTTGATATTTGCATTCAGGCTCTTTAAGCCTGTAACCAGCGAATCCGTATTTTTTTCTATTTCAAGAAGACACTGCCCTTCTGCGCCGTTTTTTGTCAGATTCTGTGAAAGACTGTAAATCGTGTAAATATACCCCTGATACTCTGCCTTTTTCTCATTTTCGATATCCAAAAGTGTTCTCATGATGGCAATGGCACAGTCCCGGAAATTTACCCGCTGGACATAATTCATATCTGTGTCGATATAGATCCATCCGTAATGCTCAAAACTCCGGATAATAAAATTCGCCTTGTCACGGCTTGTTTTCTTCTCCTCCAAAAAACCGTTTTCCTCTTCTCCAGCTACAAAATCTGCCGCCAGATTCCGGTCGAAATAGTATTCCAGCCGATCTGTGAGGACGTCTCTTTCCACGCCGAAGGAAAGCTGCTTCCCTGTTACGGAAAACACCTCGGATAAACACTCCCAGTATACCCTTTTATTGGGTGAAGAAAGCGGAATAAAAAAATTATCGGGGATCACATCAAAAAGCATAGAAAACGCCTTGTCCTCTGTTATGCATCGACCGCTCGCAGCCACATTAACTCCGGTTCTTACGACCTGCCGTACATCAATTTAAAAAGATTATAATTCGAGCATCAAAAGTCACGTTCCCGCGTCGAGCCTGCCAAGAAGTGGACGAGGCCCTACGGATTGCAAATGTTTTAGGATGATGGAAACACGCCGCATCATCGTTTGGGAAAACACGTTTTGATACCACCACTTTTTAATGTATTATAGTGCAAAGTGAAAAATGTCTCAACCACAGGAATCAGAAAACTGGGGAACTGGGGAAACCGGAAAATCTAAATTTCCGTTGCCCACAGATTCCACTGCTTCACGATTCCACATGGAAACCCACCTTTCAGATCCATGAGCGCATCGAATGTTAAATTTTTCACCAAAGCACTTTTTCCACATTTTTATCATTTTCGAAGCACTTTTGTGGAACTTTTTCGAAATCGACAGGCTATGATTCCACAAAAGCTTTCATTTTGAAGCAAAATTGTGGAAATCAATCCGGACACAGTTCGTAAAGTTCCACAATTTCTTCCTTTTTTTCATGCTTTTGTGGAACCGCCGCGCGGCAGATAAAAAAAAGTTCCACAAAAACCATTAATTTTGACTGGTTTTGTGGAAAAAGTGGTTTCGTTAAATCATTAACATTTTAAGGAGGGGCAACGAGACTGAAAACTTGACGAAAATTGGCATGAAAGCCCTCCCCTTCGTCAATGCGCCCGTAGCGCGATTCTCCAAACAGCGTACAGATGGTTGGTGGCCGAACGCCAACCGCGCACTGTTGGATGATAGGTTCGATTGCTGCTGTACGTTGGAGATCACGTGGGCGGAAAATACCGGTTGATTTTTTCCCCGGTTTTGGGTATTGTTCTCTTTACATCCTGAAAATGTTTAGCATAACCTTGTCCGACGATACAGACGCAGCCCCACAGCAAACATTGAACAGAGGGGGACCGTAACACTGCTGACGACACGCCAATGCCAGCTGTATAACAATCAGGAATGATAAAAACAGGAATAATATGACAATGATGGCAAACCTGATTACTTTTGATATGGACGGGACGCTTCTCTGTCCAGATCTCTCGATTTCCGAAAATTCACTTTCCGCGATCCGCCGGGCTGCGGAGTGCGGGAAACATGTTGCGCTCTGCACGGGGCGTTCGGTTTCCGAACTGCGCCCGTATCTTCCGGTCCTGCTGCCGTGGGTGCGGTTTGCGGTCTGTGTGAGCGGCGCTCTTCTTTATGACCTCGCAGCCGGGGAAACGATTTCCAGCGAAACGATCGATCCGGACACAGCTCTCCGGGCCATGGAGATTGCCGAGACGTATGATCCGATGATCCATTTTCTGGCGGTGGATTCTCTCATGCAGGAAAGCCACTGGGAGCATCTTTCCGATTTCAACATGGGCCGATACACGGATATGTACCGGAAGGAAGCGACGATGGTGGAGGATCTCCGAGCATTCTATGCCGCAGATCCCTGGCCTCTTCCGAAGCTGAATTTCTATAACCGGAGCGTCACTCACCGAAAAGCGCTCAGAGAAGCGATTGCCGCCGCAGGGCTTCCCGTGGAGATGCGGGACGCGGAGATTTCCTCTTTGGAGCTTTCTCCCCCTGGCATAACAAAAGGCACAGGGGTTTTGTCCCTGTGCCGGTATCTCGGGATCCGCCCGGAAGACACCGTCAGCGTCGGCGATGCGGAAAATGATGTGGATTCGTTCCGCGCCGTGGGGATCGGCGTGGCCATGGGCAATGCGCCGGATTCTGTGAAAAAGGAAGCCGATGCCGTTGTTTCCGATAATGCGCACGACGGGTGCGCGGAAGCGATCGAACGGTTTATAATAAATCCAGAAAACTGAGCTGCTCGTATTCCCGGTACAGGGAGAATTCCACCGGCGGTTTTTCGAGAAGTTCTGCGGCTCTCCCGCTGTCAAGGATCCAGTCGCGGACTTCGTCTTCCCGGAGTACAAGGGGCTGCCGGTCATGGACCGGTTTCATGGATTCGCCGGGCGATGCGGTTAATAGGGTGAATTCCATGACAGCGTCTGCGACGCTGTCATGTTGGGGGGAAGTGCCATCGGCATCGCGATGAGAGGGAGCAGCGTCTGCGACGCTGTCATCCGCTTCTTTCATGGCAGCACCGCAGGTGCTGCCATGCGGAGTGAGGGCGGTGCTGCCATGTGAAGCGGGCATATAGATTCCCGCGAGGTACACCGACCGCTCTCCTTCCACCGTAAACTGTACCCGGTTTTTCTCCCGGTCCCACTCATAAAAGTGCCTGGCCGGGATGACGCAGCGCCTTTTTTCATAGCTTTCCGCAAACATTTTCTTTGTCTGCACGGTTTCCGAACGGGCGTTAAAGATCTCGCTCCACCGCATATCCATGGCATAGAGCGCCGCACCTCCGGCGGTGATCACCGTGGCAGGATCTCCCGGGTGCACCTCCCCCTCCCGGAGCCAGTTGATCTTCCGGTCATAGGCGGACACCAGGCTTATGATATCTTTTTTTGTTGTATCATCCGTGTAAAAACGACAGCACATCCGATTTCACTTCCTTATGGATTCCCGGGCATCGTCAAGAATTTTTTCCACATCCGCGCCGTAGATATCCAGGCCTTCTGCTTTGATACAGCAGGATTCTTTCACGCCGAAGAGATCCCGGAAAACGCTCCGGATATAGCCGTAGCCAAATGCATCATTCATGATCGGACCGCCGGCCGTTGTGACATAGTACAGTTTTTCCGCGCGGCACAGCCCGATCGGAATTCCTTCCTCCGAATAGGTAAAGGTGATCCCGTTGACAGAGACCGCCTCCACATACTGTTTTAAGACGGCCGGAAATGACAGATCCCAGTACGGGGCGGCGACAACGATGAGGTCTGCTGCTGCCAGTTCTTTTGCCAGTGCAAAATACGGATCCCGGAAATCTCTCCTCTGGCAGCATTCGTTTCGCCACGAAAGCCTTTCTTCATCAAGCGGTGGGTTCTCTGTCGTATAAAGACAGCGGCGTGTCACATTTCCCGGCAGTTTCTGCACCAGAAAATCGGCGAGTTCTCTCGTTCGGGAATCTTTTCTTACGGCGGCATCAATATATAAAATCTCTTTCAATTATTTCTCCTCTTCCATCGAAAGCGTGATCTCTACCGGACAGTGATCGGATCCCATAATGTCACTGTGGATCGCGGCGCCGGTGATCTTTTCTCTGATGGCATCCGATACAATAAAATAATCAATCCGCCACCCGGCATTCGTTTCCCTGGCCTTAAAGCGGTAGGACCACCAGGAATACCGGTCTTTCGCATCCGGGTAGAGATACCGGAAACTGTCGGTAAATCCGGCATGGAGAAGCTCGGTCATTTTCCCGCGTTCTTCATCCGTAAAACCCGCGTTGTGATGATTGGTCGAGGGATTTTTAAGGTCGATCTCCTCATGGGCCACATTGAGATCCCCGCACAGGATCACCGGTTTTTTCGCTGACAGACGGGTAAGGTACTCCCTGACTGCATCCTCCCATTCCATCCGGTAGGAAAGACGCAGAAGATCCTGTTTGGAGTTCGGCGTATACATGGTGATCATGTAGTAATTCTCATATTCCAGCGTAATGACGCGGCCTTCATGATCGTGCTCCGGGACTCCAAGCCCGTAAGTGACCGAAACCGGCTCTTTCTTTGCAAAAATCGCGGTGCCGCTGTATCCCTTCTTTTCGGCATAATTCCAGTACTGGTGATACCCGGGAAGCGTAAGCGCGATCTGCCCCTCCTGCAGTTTGGTCTCCTGCAGGCAGAAAAAATCGGCGTCGAGCGCCAGAAAGGCCTCCATAAAATTTTTCTCCATACAGGCCCTCAGGCCGTTCACATTCCATGATACTGCTTTCATTATTACATCCTTTTCTTTAACTCCGCTTTCACGTTTTCCAGATTGCTGCTCGTGATATTTTTGATCCAGTTCTTTCATATTATCAGCCATATCATACCATATTTCTTGTTTTTTCGCCATACGCTCCCTGCGACAGAAACAAAACGGGAGGCCAAAAGCCTCCCGCCAGATTCTGTGCCAGCGTCTTAAGAAGTGAGGCCATCTCCGGATTGGAAAGCAGCTTCATCACAAGCTCGGGATCCACTCCGGATGCCTCCGAATCAGGATCCGGAGCCGCCGACGTTTCTGTCACTTTTCCACTGTAAAAGGCATTTTCAAAAAGCTCGGCATTGGTCATACGGTCATCATCCAGAATATGCGAATACTCTGCTGACGGTACCGCAGTCTTCGCATTCCATCCAGCCTTCGGTTTCTTCAAGAAACAAGTTATGGTTGATCCTGCCGCAGGCAGGGCACTTTACGTCAAAAGTCTTCATTCTCCTGTATTTCAGCTCCCTT
>JAZUHZ010000215.1:0-4878 GCA_045642005.1 Candidatus Avilachnospira sp. | reverse complement strand
TGTTTCACGGAATCAGATGTTTCACGCAGATCATGAATAAGGAGATAAATTTATGCTTACATTACAGCGCGCAAAAGAACTGAACGACACCATGGTGACAGAGCAGCACTTAAAGGATCATGCCCTGTCCGTATCGGCAGCCATGGGAGCCATGGCAGAACATTTCGGAGAGGACCGGGAACACTGGGCTGCCATCGGATATCTCCATGACTATGATTATGAGAAATATCCCGAGGAGCATTTGCAGCATACGAAAGAGCCTCTTCTTGCCGCCGGCCTTTCCGAAGAGGAAGTCCGGGCCATTCTGGCACACGGCTACGGGATCTGTACCGATGTGGAGCCCCTCTCCAGCCTGGAAAAATCTCTGTATACGGTGGATGAGCTGACCGGCATCATCGGGGCCGCGGCAAAGATGCGCCCGCAGGGGATCACGGACCTTGAGATCTCCAGTTTTATGAAGAAATTCAAAGATAAGAGATTTGCCGCCAAATGCGACCGCGAGCTCATTAAGGGCGGATGCGAAATGCTCGGGATGGAGGTAAAAGAAGTGGCTTCCCTCTGCATTGAGGGAATGAGACCATACGCAGCGGAACTGGGGCTTCTCGGTACTGCGGCGCAGCAGGAACCTTCTTTATGATCAGTGAAGAGTACAGACAGCTGGTGCTGGAAGACCTCAGAAAATATGAAGGAATCTGGCGTCCCGTCCGGGCGTCTCTCCTCGAAAGACTTCTGAGAAGGAAAGCGCCTGCCGAAAAACTTCATCCGAATCCCGATGACGAGTTTTCAAAGCCCGAGGTCGGGCCGAACTATGAGATCGTAGGACGGTATGCCGACACGATCCGGCGGGCCCGCGGCCGCAGCTATGAACCCATTGAGGAACGCCTGATGGTGCAGAAGATGTCCACCGGAGGCTATATGATCCTGAACGGACATCACCGGTGGATGGCGGCCCGCAGGATGGGTCTTCCGAAGCTTCCGGTCCGGGTCATCAATGCGACGGATGATCAGAAGATCCTTCTGGAACTCGGGAATTCCGACAAAAAAATGTGCGTGTCTTTTGATCTGGATGAAGTGCTTCTTACAGACGGAGAGCGCTGTGAGAAAGACAGGGAGCTATGCTTTCCTCTGAACCGGATCGTAACGAAAACGCTTCGGAAAAACGCCGGGATCCTGATGAATGAACTCACGAAAGCCGGGTTTGATGTCTGGGTATATACCGGCTGCTGGTATTCGGAAGACGATATCCGCGCTCTTCTGCGCCTTGGCCGGACGGCGGCCTATGGGATTGTGAACGGGGCCGGCCGCCGGAAGACAGGGAAGATCCGGGAAGCCTTCCGGGAGAAATACACGGTTTCCCTGCACATCGATAATGAGAGCATTACCGCCGTGAATTATAAAACCGGAGAGCACCGCACTGCCGACCTTTCGGGAAATCCGGAGACCTGGGCAGCGGATGCAATGAAAGCGATAAAGGAGCTGAATCCCGATGGCAGCTAACAGTTTGATGAGGGTTTCCTTTGACCTCGACGAAGTGCTTTTTGTCTCCCCCCGTACCCATAAAACCGAACCGGAGCTTATGTTTCCGCTCAATAAGCTGTACAGGGAACGCCTCAGGCTCGGTACCCCGGAACTGATTCACCGCCTGCAGAAGGATAACGTGGAGGTTTGGGTATATACCTCGTCCTTCCGGAGTGAAAAATACATCAAGGGACTTTTCCGTCTGTACGGTGTAAAATTTGACGGAATCGTGAACGGAGAGCGGCATCTTCGTGAGGTACAGAGCCGGAGCCGGGAAACGCTTCCCCAGAAGCTCCCGAACCGTTACAAGATCTCTTTACATATCGATGACGAGTCCATCGTTGCCTCCTACGGAAAAGCCTACGGTTTTGATGTTTTTCAGCTGGATGCTGAAGACGATGAATGGAAGGAAAAGATCCTCGGGAGAGTCGAAAAGATCCGGCAGAAAAACGAAAAACTGGCGGAACTGAAAAAAGTTTAAAAACATCTTGATTTCACAGTGGAATTTTGATAGAATGCTCCATTGTGACACATTATGTCCTTGCTCCCTTATAAGGGGGCCAATATGACCAGAAGGAGGAAATCGCATGAAGTACGAAGTTACGGTTATTCTTAGTGCGAAACTCGAAGAGGAAGAGCGTACTGCTGCACTTGACAAGATCAAGGGTTATATCGAGAGATATAACGGAACAGTAGGTGATGTTGAGGAGTGGGGAAAGAAGAAACTCGCTTATGACATCCAGCGCCAGAGTGAGGCGTATTACTACCTCATCAACTTCGAGGGCACCAATGAGACACCCGGCGGCCTGGAGTCTCAGATTCGCATTATGGAACCTGTTTTAAGATACCTCGTTGTAAAGAAAGCTGAATAAGCAGAAGGTATCGGAAAGTAGAGTGATCCAAAATGAATAAAGTTATCTTGATGGGCAGGCTCACAAGAGAGCCGGAAGTGCGCGTCGCCGGAAACGGCAGCGACGGCCTGGTCATCGCAAGATTTACGCTTGCCGTTGACAGAAGACGTACCTCTCAGGACGGACAGAGGGAAGCGGATTTCATATCCTGCGTCGCCTTTGGAAGAGTTGCGGAGTTTGTGCAGCGATATCTGCACACAGGTACGAAGATAGCAGTAAATGGACGCATTCAGACAGGTAGTTACGTTAAACAGGATGGACAGAAGGTCTATACCACGGAAGTGGTGGCAGACGAGATCGAGTTCGCGGAGTCGAAAGCGGCAGCGGACATAAGATTCGGAAACCAGCAGCGAGACGGTTATCAGGGCCGTCCCCAGTACCAGAACCCAACTCCAACCCCAAACCCAAACCAGTATCCGTATCAGAATCAGGTTCAGTATCCGAACCAGAATCCTTATCAGGGACAGAGCGCTATGGCGCCCGGGGCACCGCAGGTTCCCCAGTACGGGCAGTACCGTGAAGCTCCTGTGAATCAGGGATTTATGCAGCAGCCCGTACCGCAGATGCCGGTACAGGGTTCTAAATCCGAGGCACCGCAGGCTCCGGTGATGCCGGCACCTGAAACGGTGACGGAAGCACCGTGTGCAGCGGAAGCGGAAGCTGAGACCAAAACGGGTACAGAGGCGGCAGCAGAGAAATTCATGCCGGCACCGGAAGAAGCGGTTGCGGAAGAGGCGGTACAGGAGGAACGTACCCCGGAGGAGATCGAGGCAGGTTCCGAAGTCGGCCAGGGCTTTATGAACATCGTCGAAGGAGTTGAAGACGAATCACTTCCCTTCAACTGACTCAAGTGCTAAACACTAAGGAGGAAAACCGATGGCATTCCAGAAAACAGAAGGCAAAGAGGGAGCCCGCCCCAGAAAAATGGGAGCAAACTTCCACAGAAGACGTAAAGTATGCGTATTCTGCAGCGAGAAAGCAAAACCTGTAGATTATAAAGACACAGCAACTCTCAGAAAGTACATCTCTGAGAGAGGAAAGATTCTTCCCCGCCGTGTAACAGGCAACTGCGCAGAGCATCAGAGAGATCTTACACTTGCTGTTAAGAGAGCTCGTCATCTCGCAATGCTTCCCTACACCGTAGAATAAGAAGCGTGGCATAGAAATGCCGTGAAACAAAAACGCGCAGCATAAATGCCGTGAAACGGAAAGCAAACAGCATAAATGCCGTGAAACAGAATGCAAACAGCATAAATGCCGTGAAACGGAAAGGACGCGTGAAACATCGGAGATGTTTCACACGTCCTTTCTGTTTCACGGCATTTATGAAAAAAGAAGTGGATTTCGTGTCCCTATAATGTTACAATCGAATCATGAAGAAAAACTATCTTGAAAAAATGGGACTCATCGCCTTCGGCGTTGTGCTTTATGCGGTGGTGATGAACTTACAGGACGTAGCCGGTGCGGTATCTAAGGGGTTCGGGTATTTCCTGCCGTTTATCGCAGGGCTTCTGATCGCCTTTGTTCTGGATGTGCCCGTGCGGGGATTTGAAAAGCTTCTCCGGAAAGTTTTCCCGAAGCTCCGATCTGAAAAAATCCGCACGGCGGCCGGGGTTCTGCTTACTTTCATCACGGTCGGCGGCGTCCTTGCGGCGATCACTGTTGTGGTGGCTCCCGTGCTGAAGGATTCTGTCCGGACCGCCTATCAGAGTATTACTGAACATATCCCCGGCTGGATCGATCTGCTGGAAAAACAGAACATCGATACCGCCTCCCTGAGGGCGTGGCTCTCGACCGTTAATCTGAACGGGATCATCGACAGCCTCTCGAGCGGTGCCGGAAGTCTCCTGTCCGGGGTGATCGGGGTGGCAACCGATACGATCACCGGCATCGTGACCTTTGCCACAGCTATGATCATTGCTGTCTATATTCTTTTAGACCGGGAACGGGTCCTTCGTCACGCCGGCAAGTTCATCGACGCGGTGTTCGGGGAAAAGACCGCCCGCAGGATCCGGAGGGTAGCCGGAATGATCAAGGACACCTATTCCCGGTTTATGTCCGGCCAGTGTCTGGAAGCGCTGATCATCGGGGTTCTGATGTTTGTGATCCTCGTTCTGTTCCGTCTTCCCTATGCGGCGCTGACCTCGGTCCTGGCGGGAGTGCTTTCCTTCATCCCGTATATCGGTCCGTTTGTTGCGTGCCTCGTGGGAGCGCTTCTGTCTCTTCTGGTGTCACCGGGTAAATTCTTTCTCTTCCTGCTGGCCTATCTCGTTGCTCAGATTATTGAGGGACAGCTGATCTATCCGCATGTGGTGGGAAATTCCGTGGGCTTAAGCCCGCTCATCACGCTGGTGTCTGTCCTTATTGGCGGCAGCCTCTTCGGACTTCTCGGGATGATCTTTTTCCTTCCGCTGGTTTCAGTGCTGTATGTGCTCGGGTGCGAGTGGAT
>JAZUHZ010000214.1:0-3131 GCA_045642005.1 Candidatus Avilachnospira sp. | reverse complement strand
ATAACCTCTATCAGCCGCCGAGATATGCTTTCTTAACCTCTTCTGACCGTGCAAGTTCCGCGCCCGTACCGGTCAGAGTGATCTTTCCGGTCTCCAGAACATAGGCTCTGTCAGCTACGGAAAGCGCCATCTGCGCGTTCTGCTCCACTAGAAGAATGGTGGTCCCGGCTTTATGGAGTTCCTTGATGATATCAAAGATCTGTTCCACAAGGATGGGGGCCAGTCCCATGGAAGGCTCGTCCAGCATGAGGAGTTTCGGATCGGACATCAGGGCTCTTCCCATGGCCAGCATCTGCTGCTCACCTCCGGAAAGGGTACCGGCGATCTGTTTCGCACGCTCCTTCAGTCTCGGGAACTGCTCATACACTCTCTCGAGATGGGACGGGATCTTTGACGGATTCTCCGTAAAGGCACCCATCTCCAGATTCTCCTTTACCGTCATCTGCAGGAAGATTCTTCTGCCCTCAGGCACCTGTGCCATGCCGCGGTCCACAAGCTTATGGGCCGGCACACGGCTGATGTTTTCCCCGAGGAACTGGATGCTTCCTGTTTTGGAACGGAGAAGACCGGAAACGGTCTGCAGGGTGGTCGTCTTTCCGGCGCCATTGGCGCCGATCAGGGTAACGATCTCTCCCTCATTGACTTCAAAGGAAATATCCTTGACGGCATGGATCGCGCCATAGTATACATTCAGATCTTCAGCTCTAAGGATCGTGCTCATTCATTCACCTCCTCATGCTTCTTGCCGAGATATGCCTCGATGACGGTCGGATTGGCCTGAATCTGTTCGGGCGTTCCCTTCGCAATTACTTTACCGAAGTTCAGTACGCACAGTCCTTCGCAGATTCCCATGACAAGGTTCATGTCATGCTCGATCAGAAGAACGGCGATCTTAAAGGTATCCCGGATCTTAATGATGTTCTCCATCAGCTCATACGTCTCGGAGGGGTTCATGCCGGCTGCCGGCTCATCGAGAAGAAGGAGCTTCGGATTGGTAGCCAGGGCCCGGACGATCTCCAGACGCCGCTGCGCTCCGTAGGGAAGAGCACCGGCGGGAAGATCCGCCATATCCTGCATATCAAAGATGCTTAAAAGCTCCATGGCCTTATTGTGAGCATCATGCTCCTTGATCCAGTAGGAGGGAAGACGGAGCACGCCCTCAAACATGTTGTAATGGATGGAATTGGCAAGTCCGACCTTTACATTCTCCTCAACGGTCAGGTTGTTGAAGAGACGGATGTTCTGGAAGGTTCTGGCAACACCGGCCCGGTTCAACTGGATCGTATTCATGTTGTGGGTATCAATCCCGTCAAAAAGGATGGTTCCTCTCGTGGGCTGATACACCTTGGTCAGCAGATTGAATACGGTGGTCTTTCCGGCACCGTTCGGGCCGATCAGTCCCGCGATCTCCGTACGGCCGATCGTAAGATTCAGATCGTCTACGGCAGTCAGACCGCCGAAATCGATTCCCAGATGAAGCACCTCAAGAACCGGCGTCTTATCAACATCTCTTTCCGGGATATAGGCGGTGGAAGGAAGATTCACAAGCGGGCTCTCATTCGGAGAAGTGACTTTTTTTGCGCTCATACTTCCCCTCCTTTCTCGGCTGATTTTCTTCTCTTCGGAAGAATCTTTGCAAGCAGACTTTTAACCTTCGGGTTATTGGATCCGATCATCACGATGATCAGGACGATGGCATAGATGAGCATACGGTAGCTGGAGAACTCACGCAGCGCTTCGGGAAGGATGGTCAGGATGGTTGCCGCGATAATGGATCCGGTCATATTGCCGAGTCCGCCAAGGACAACGAATACGAGCACCAGAATGGACGTATTGAAGTCAAACTTGGAAGCGATCAGGTTGGAGTAATTGAGTCCGTAGAGAGCACCGGCGGCTCCGGCAAAGGCTGCCGAGCACACGAAAGCCATCATTTTGTATTTGGTTACGTCAATACCCACACTTTCGGCTGCGATCTCATTGTCCCGAAGGGCCATGATCGCACGGCCGGACTTTGAGTTGATCAGGTTCAGGATGAACGCAAGCGCGATCATGATCAGAATAAATCCCATCGTGAAATTCGCAATGATATGGGTTCCCGTCGCACCCTGAGCACCTTTGATGATCACCTGGCCGGCCTCGGTAAGCCCGAGGTCATCCACCGTTTTGGTTCCGGCCACATTGAAAATGATATGAAGCCCGTTCTCGTCAACTCCGATGAGGAGACAGGTCATGATCTCTTTAATGATCTCACCGAAGGCAAGAGTTACGATCGCCAGATAGTCTCCGCGCAGTCTCAGCACAGGGAAACCGATCAGGAATCCCACGACACCGGCAAACAGTGCGCCGAAAATAAGAGCGAGGATCAGCCTTATCCAGTCCGGGCATCCGCTCTGGAAGAGGCACTCGGAAAGAACGATTCCGGAAAATGCACCAACGCTCATAAATCCCGCGTGTCCAAGGGACAGCGCGCCGAGGATTCCGACGGTCATATTGAGGGAAACGGCCATGACGATATAAACACAGATCGGCACGAGCATACCCTGAAGAGACCGGGAAATGAGCCCGAGGCTCTTTAACACGGTAAGGATGATAAATGCTGCCGTAACCAGAAGATACGGTGTGTATTTTTTAAGTTTTCTGAATTTATCCACTTGTCACCTCAGACTTTCTCAGGTACATACCTGCCAAGAAGTCCTGCCGGCCTTACAAGAAGCACAATGATCAGCACCAGGAACACAATCGAGTTGGAAAGCTGTGTCGAGATGTAGGCCTTGGCCAGTGCTTCGATGATTCCGAGAAGAAGTCCCCCGAGAAATGCTCCGGGAATGGAACCGATCCCGCCGAACACGGCTGCCGTAAATGCCTTGATACCCGGCATGGAACCGGTTGTCGGCATCAGGGTCGAATAGCTGGAACAGAGAAGGAATCCGGCAATGGCGGCAAGAGCCGAGCCGATGGCAAAGGTTGTGGAAATGGTCCGGTTGACATTGATGCCCATGAGCTGTGCCGCTCCCTGATCCTCCGATACCGCACGCATGGCCTTTCCCATTCTGGTGGATTTGGTGAACCAGGTCAGGACGAGCATGATCACAATACAGAGGGCCACGGTAGCAAGCGCAACAAAGGAAATC
>JAZUHZ010000213.1:0-1545 GCA_045642005.1 Candidatus Avilachnospira sp. | reverse complement strand
CGTAAAATATCCCGCGCAGCCGAAATGATTTCCGCCCTTCATAGCCGCAAAACATGCCCCCGTCACGCGGGCCTTCTCCACGCACTTTTTCATGGCAGAAAGCGCCGCCGGTGCTCCCATTCCGTTTTTTACATCAATATGAAGCATAGAGGGGTATTCTCTGAGGATCTCCGGCTCCGCCGTCGGATCCACCTGTCCCTCCAGAATCCTGTTATAATATACGCCAAGTCTTGTTACGCCGTGACTTCCCACACCACGCATGTCGGCAAAAACCAAAGCATCCGCAAAGATGTCCGCTGTTTCTTCCGAAAGTCCCGCCGACATCATCACTTTTTTTACAAACTCCGTAAGTTTCTCACAGTCAATCATTTTAAGTCCTACCCTTCAGTTCAGGAATTTCTTCCAGCTTTCAATATACGCTTCCGCCTGTCCCGAATTTGATCATTACTTCTTCCTTTTCTCCATCTGTGATCCGAATGATTTCACCGGGAGCAGCTTCCGGAAGGCTGTCGGAAGGGAGATTTCCTCCCGGAGCGCTTCCTCCGTGACCCAGGTAAAGTCTTCTGCCTTTCTCTGACAGAAAGCCTCATAACATTTCATGTTCCATTCCACATGGGTAAAAACATGTTTTCCGGATGGTTTCTCCGAAAGAGAGACCGGCCGAAGCCCCCATGTCTCTAAGAGCTTTCGTGCCTCGTCCAGGCTTACGGCACCCGCGCAGTTCGGCAGTTCCCAGAGCCCTGAAAGAAGTCCTTTTTCCGGACGCTTTCGGAGGGCAGTGAGTCCGTCCGAACGGAGAAGAAAAACAGTCATCTCTTCCACCCGCCGCGCCTTTTTGGCCTCTTTGACCGGATACTTTGCCCATTCTCCGTCCCGGGAGGCACAGAACCCCCGGCAGGGACAGGCTTCACAGTCCGGGGTGCCGTTCGGGATGCACAGCGTCTCCCCAAGCTCCATGATCCCCTGCGTGAGGCTTCCGGCCCCTCTTTCAGGATATGCCTTCCTGAGTTCCTCCCGCACGGCCTTTTTCAGTTTTTCATCACTGACAGGCCGCGCATCCGCTGTGATCCGGGAAAGGACCCTGAGCACATTTCCGTCGACTGCCGGTTCCGGAAGATCAAAACAGATGGAAGAAAGCGCTCCGGCCGTATAATCTCCGATTCCGGGAAGACTCCGGATCTCCTCGTAGGTGTCCGGAAACCGGCCGTCAAAACGGGACATAATTTCTGCGGCCGCCTTCTGAAGATTCCGGACCCGGGAATAGTACCCGAGCCCCTCCCAGAGTTTATGAAGTCTTTCCGGATCCGCCTCCGATAACGCGCGGATATCGGGGAGTTCCCGGAGAAACCGGAAATAATACGGGATCACCGTTTCAATCCGGGTCTGCTGGAGCATGATCTCACTGATCCATACATGGTACGGATCCCGGTCCGCCCGCCACGGCAGATCCCGTCCGCAGGTTTCAAACCAGGGGATCAGGGCTTCTGCTGTTTTTCTGATTTTTTCTGTCCGTTCCGTCATCCGTCAGAGATCCTTTTCAATTCT
>JAZUHZ010000212.1:0-2622 GCA_045642005.1 Candidatus Avilachnospira sp. | reverse complement strand
ATGTTTCACGATTTTTATGTTTCACGGCAGCTATGGATTCATAATTTGTGTGAAACATCGAAGATGTTTCACACAAATTATGCTTTCACGGCCTTGATGGTATCGATCACAGTGCCGTCCCGGTACAGGACTTTCGCCACTACGCGGTCTGTGAGCTCAAGTTTTGCAGGAACCCCGGAGAGCGCTTCCGCGCGGGCCTTCAGGTCCTCGATCTCGCAGACCGGAAGGTGTGCTGCCAGAAGCTTTTTCTTCAGTTCCTCATTCTTACCATACTTCGTGTTTACGGCGATGCCGCGCTGGGTCACCACCACGTCCACATCCTTTCCGGGGGTGGAGATGGTTACGGCACGGTCCACCACAAGGGGAAGACGGGCACGGGTCAGCGGTGCAATGATAATGCAGAGCTTACTGCCTGCAGCGGTATCGGAATGTCCGCCGGAACCGCCCATGATGTAACCGTTGGAATCGGTATGCACGTTGACATTAAAGTTGACGTCCACCTGGGTGGCGCCTAACAGCACAATGTCAAGGGAATCTACCGCAGCGCTCTTTCCGGATACACCGGCATAGTGTGTAGCGGAAACTTCCATATGACGGGGATCTTCGCGAAGGCTCTTTACCGCGTCCAGATCGAAGCACTGTACGCCGATCAGTCCCTTGAAGCAGCCGGACTCCAGCATATCTACCATATAGGAGGTAATGCCGCCCATACCGAAGGAACCTACGATTCCGCGGGAAAGCATGATCTCTTTGACATACTTGGCTGCGGCCAGCGTTGCGCCGCCGGCACCGGTCTGCAGAGAAACGCCGTCCTTCAGAAGGCCGGAGGCGTCGATTACTTTGGAAGCATACTCTGCCATGCGGAGTCCCACGGGATCACGGGTGATCTTGGTGGTTCCGGAAACGATGCCCTTGGGATCGCCGATTTCGTCGACAGCTACGACATAGTCGGCATAGACTTCGGAGATGGAGCAGTCGGTCAGCGGATACTCCACGAGGTTATCGGTCACGATTACGACCTTGTCCGCATTCTGGGCGTCTGCCATAGCATAACCGATGGAGCCACAGGCGGACTTTCCGTTCTTACCGGTGCAGTTGCCCATGTTGTCGGAAGTGGGAGCGGCAATGAAGGCCACATCAATGTGGGAGGTACCCTTCTCCATATCGGAGGGGCGTCCGCCGTGGGTACGGAAAATAACAGGTTTTTCAAGGATGCCCTCGCAGATGGCCCTGCCGACTTTTCCGCCCATATAGTTGCACTCGATGGCGGTAACAACGCCGTTTCTGATGTGCTCGATGATCGGCTCATGCACGTCGAAAATGGAGCTTGCATTTACCGTAATGTCTTTGATTCCCATCGCTGCAATCTCGGCGAGCACCATGTTGAGGACATGGTCACCGTTCCGCATATGATGGTGGAAGGAAATGGTCATTCCGTCCCGAAGGCCTGTTTTTCTGATGGCTTCGCCGATATTTTCCACTAATTTGCTCATTCTGCGTCACCTCCGAAAATCGCTTTTTCCATTTCGATCACCTGACGGGCTCTGGCAACTATGGGAGCATCGATCATCTTGCCGCGGAGCGACACCACGCCCTTTCCTTCGGCTTTGGCCCGCTCGATGGTCTCCATGACTTCATGCGCATAATCGATATCCGCCTGCGTGGGAGAGAATACGGTATTGATGCCTTCCACATGACGCGGCGAGATGGAAGCCTTGCCGGTGAAACCCATAGCCTTGGCAAATTCCGCGTCTTTTACAAGACCCTCAAGGTCGTTGACATCCGTGAACGGAGTGTCATAAACGTCTACTTCGGCTGCGCGTGCGGCCACTACAAGACGCTGTCTGGCATAGAAAATTTCCTGTGATTCTTTGGTTCTCTTGCACCGGAGGTCGGCTGTCAGATCCTCGGCGCCGAGGAAGATGGCCGCTACCCGGTCACAGGCAGAAGCGATGGCAAACGCATTTTCCACACCGAGTGCCGTCTCAATCAGCGGGATCAGTTTTACAGTATTTCGTTCGTAACCGAATTTATCTTCTAATTCTCCAATATATTCGGATACAGTGCGAACATATTCTCCTGATGAGCTCTTCGGAGGCATGATCATGGACGGTTTTAAGGGAATAATCTCGTCAAGATCCTTTTTCCAGTAATCGGTATCCACGGGATTGATCCGGACGATCACCTCAACGCCCTGGTATTTTAACGTCTTCAGACAGTTTCTCACAAGAATTCTCGCGGAGTCTTTTTCTGCAGGGCTGACAGCATCCTCGAGGTCGAGGATCACGGCATCGGCTCCCAGAATATCCGCATTCATGAGAAGGTTCGGCGTATTGCCGGGGATAAAAAGCATGGATCTTCTCATTACACACATCCTCCTGCTCTCTTTACTGCGGTTTCCACACGGGCTGCGATCACGCAGTCGATGGCACCTTTGTCACTGACGGTTATCTTTCCGCTTGTTACCGAAAGATCACGCAGCACGGCTTCCACACATCTGCGGATTTCTGCTCCGTACTGATTGAAAACCACGGAACTGATCTCTACCTCAAGTTCCGAAGCCGGGGCAACCGTCACATAGGCATCGCTTGATTCCATGGTGCCGGCTGCGGCCTGTTTTAC
>JAZUHZ010000211.1:0-16952 GCA_045642005.1 Candidatus Avilachnospira sp. | reverse complement strand
GGCGTGAAACATGACTCCCGTGAAACATCTCTGATGTTTCACGGGAGTCATGTTTCACGCCTGTTATGAGAGCAGGATATTCTGCAGTTCCCTTAGATCGGTTATTTCAAACGTAACATTTACTCCGTGATCATTTATCTTTCTGCCGGGGTTATACCAGCAGGTATCGATTCCGGCGTTATTTCCGCCGAGAATATCACTTGTCAGAGAATCGCCGATGATGAGCGCTTCTTTTTCCGAAAACCCGGGAATGCGGCTTTTGACAAAGTCGAAGTACTGTATGGAAGGTTTTTCAAACCCCACATCCTCGGAGATAAAGATGCCGTCGAAGATTTCGGCGAGGCCGGAGAAACGAAGTTTTTTCTCCTGGGCGGTTTTCGTGCCGTTCGTCACGGCAGCCTGGTAATAATACGGCTTCAGGGAGGAAAGGAGAGAAAAGGCATCGTCATTGAAAACGATAGTATCGCCTAATGCGGTCTGATAATCCCTGTTGAACCGAAAAGCGCAGGAGGAATCGAGCCCGTACCGGGAGAAAAAATCCCGGAAGCGTTCTACGAGGATGGCTTCTTTTGTCATTTCCCCGCGTTCCAGTTTTTCCCAGTAGCTCCGGTTGATCCCGGAATAGACGCGGAGCATTGCATCCGTGCATTCTCCGAGGCCGTATTTTCCGAAAAGCGCCCGGATGGCATTTTTTTCGGCTTCCAGGAAATTGAGTACGGTCCCGTCAATATCCCAGAGAAGGATTCTGTACTGCATAGGATCAGAGGATAATGGTTTCGGGCGCTTCCGTGAAGGAGGAAATCACCGCAGCCGCATCCCGGAAATACCAGACTTCTGTATTGCCGTCATCCTCATCATACATGGCGCGAAGATTCGGATAGGCATCCAGCATGGCTTTTTTTACCTCACGGCTCTCATCACAGACAAGTTCTCCGGTTACCCGGATCCATTTTCCGTCCTGGAAAGCGCAGATCTCCGCCATCGGATTTGCATGGAGTTGGCGGGAAACGGCTTTTACCTTCCCCGTTTGAATGTAGAGCCTGTCGTTCATCCATAAAACGGTTCCGAAGGGGCGTACTCTCGGCTGGTCTCCGTCACAGGTGGCAAGATAATAGGTTCCGGCGTTTTTTAAAAAATCCACAGCTTTATTCATGACAGTTCCTTTCTGTTTGAAAATGAATAGTTGCAATTGTACGAAAATGAGTATACCACAAATTTCCCTGTGGCGTACAGCACAATTCTATGATAGAATCAGCGGCAGAAATAATAAGGAGCGGAAAAGTTATGGAATTTCCGGGATTAAAGACAGCAGAGATTTATCTTCCGAAAAAAGGAACGGATTTCAGAAAGTGGGCCGTGGTGGCCTGCGATCAGTATACCTCCGAACCGGCTTACTGGGAGGAAGTAAAACAAATGGTCGGGGAGGCTCCGTCCACCCTGCATCTCATTCAGCCGGAGGCATTTCTTAAGGATGCCGATCCGGAACGGATCAATGCCTCGATGGACAGATATCTGGCAGACGGTGTGATCGAACCGGTGGTAAATGACGGCTTTATTCTAACCGAGCGCACGACGGAAAGCGGTGTACGCCTTGGCCTTATGGCAGCCCTTGATCTGGAAAATTACGATTATACGACAGGGACGCTTCTTACAAGGGCCACGGAGGATACGGTTCCGGACCGGCTTCCTCCGCGGGTAAAGATCCGGGAGAAAGCGCCGATGGAGCTTCCGCATGTGCTGGTGCTGATCGATGACCCGGAGAAGACCGTGATTGAGCCGTTATATGACGGAAGAGACAGCCTGCCTCTTCTCTACGATACGGAACTGATGCAGGGCGGCGGGCATCTGCGCGGATGGAAAGTGGAGGAGGAAACTCTTCTTTCCGGGATCCGTGACGCGCTTACGAAACTGGAGAGCGTCTCCGGAGGTTTCCTGTATGCGGTGGGAGACGGCAACCATTCTCTGGCAACAGCAAAGAAGTGCTGGGAAAATCTGAAACAGACGCTTTCGGAAGAGGAAAGAAAGGACCATCCGGCCCGGTACGCGCTTACTGAAATCGAGAATCTTCATCAGGATTCACTCGTTTTTGAACCCATCCACCGGGTACTGTTCGGGGTTTCCCCGGCAGCGGTCATGGAAAAACTGGGGCAATACCTTTCCGAAGAAAAAATGGGACTTTCCCCGGCTCCGGAAGAGACCGCGGATCTTACATTTACGGATGGAGAACATAACTTCCCGCTTATCATTACAGGCCGCGGGGACCGGCTGCCGGTAGACCTTGTGCAGAAATTCCTTGACCGGTTCGGAAAAGAAAACCCCGGAACCGGGCTTGATTACATCCACGGAGAGGAAACCGTCCGGAAACTTGCGGAAGGCGGAAACACCGGAATCCTTCTGAAAGGGATTGCCAAAGATACCTTCTTTGCCGGGATCCGGGCCGGAGGACATCTTCCGAGAAAGACGTTCTCCATGGGACATGCCCATGAGAAACGCTTCTATATGGAATGCAGAAAGATCAGGTAACGATTGAGCAGCAGTAAAGAAAAGTTTTATACGGAAAAGAGTATTACGGAGGAATACGGGATCCCCTCGGACCTGATCTTCCGGTATTTTAAGAAACCGAAGCTGCGAAACATGAAGCGGAACGGCCGCGTAGTGCTCACACCTACGTGGAATCAGGCGCAGGTCGAACGGGGACTCCGGAATCCGGGACTCCTCCGGGATATGGAAAAATATATCCGGGAGCGGGAGCTTGAGAAGCACGCCAAAGTGATCCGGAACTATCTCATGGGGTTTGATACCGAGAATCTGAAAGAAACCGCCCGTACCTTAAACCGCCGGTTTATTCTTCATGTCGGTCCGACCAACAGCGGGAAAACCTATGATTCGATCCAGGCTCTGAAATATGAGCGTTCGGGACTTTATCTCGGTCCCCTTCGTCTTCTGGCTCTTGAGATGTTTGACAAGCTGAACTGGGAGAACTGTCCCACGAGCCTGATCACCGGAGAGGAATCTATTGAAATCTATGAGGCGGAGCATATTGCCTCCACCATTGAACTCTGTGATTACGCTCACCATTATGATGTGGCGGTGATTGATGAGGCGCAGATGATCACCGACAGTTTCCGCGGAGATAAATGGGTGAAAGCCATTTACTGCGTGGACGCTTCGGAGGTACATATCTGCCTGGCTCCGGAGGCGGAGCTTCTGATCTGTGAGATCCTCGACGGTTTTGAAGCGGAGTATGAGATCGTACGGCATGAACGGCTGGCCCCGCTTTCCTATGCCGGGATTTTCCGGACGTTGAAAGACACAAAACCGGGGGACGCGCTGATCGTTTTCTCCCGGAAGGCGGTGCTGGCAGTGGCCGCTGAGCTGGAACATATGGGAATCAATGCCAGCGTGATCTACGGAGCCCTGCCGCCGGCATCCCGCCGGGAAGAGGTCAGGAAGTTTGCCGCGGGCGAGACCACGGTCGTCGTGGCCACGGATGCCATCGGCATGGGAATCTCCCTGCCCATCAAACGGATCGTTTTCTGCGAGACCAGAAAGTTTGACGGGACAGGAAACCGTTCTTTAAACAGCGCGGAGATCAAACAGATCGCCGGGCGGGCCGGCCGTTACGGAATCTATAACAAGGGCGAGGTCCTGACAATGGAGAACCCGGACCTGATCCGGAATGCAATCCTCGAGCCGCTCGAACAGGTGCGGCGGATCACCATTCCGTTCCCCTCGGAGGCCATTGATTCGGAATATCCCCTTGACGAACTGATGATCCAGTGGAACCGGCTCCCCGAAGAGCCGGGATTCGAACGGGCCAATATGTCCGACTCGGTCTATCTGTATAAACGGCTTGCTCCCTACAATGAAACCATCGACCGGAGAGAACTTTTCGGCCTGATCACCTGTCCCGTGGATATTAAAGACGAGCGGCTTGTGACCTACTGGAGGCAGTGCTGCTTTGCCATCATTAAGGAACGGAGGCTTCCGGAACCGACGGCGGGAACCGATTCTCTCGAGGAATGCGAGCTCCGTTACAAACAGCTGGATGTCCGGCATCAGCTCCTTCGGCGCCAGGGCGTGGAGGAGGACCGGATGGGCGAGAAACTTGCCTTATGCAATATGATCAATGCCTTCCTGGAACGGGATAAAGATGTGTATCTGAAACACTGCAAACGGTGCGGCAAGATTCTGCCGGCCACCGGGGCCTTCGGACTCTGTGAACGTTGTTACAGAAAGCAGATGGGGTATTGACAACCGTACTTTAAAGTGCTAAAATCCTTTTTGTTGTTATTTGGAAAGGAGATGCAGGCAGTGAAAAGAGGATACGGCTTTTATTATTACTTTATCAACCGTACAGGCTGCCGGCGTGTATCTTTTTAAGTAAGGATTTTTGGAAGAGACGTTGAGGCAGCCCGTAAAGGGGCTGCCTTTTCACTGAAGAGAGGAGTTTTATGGTAATTACTGAATTTCTGGAGAAAAATGCACGGTTTTACGGTTCTGAGACGGCTCTGGTGGAGCTGAATCCGTCGGAAGAGCGGGATTCGGCCGAAACATGGCGGGAGTCAAGCCTTGTGGAAGAGGCGCAGGCGGGAACCCCCTACCGCAGAGAAATGAGCTGGAGGGATTTTGACCGCCGGGCAAACCGGGTGGCCAATCTTCTTTTAAGCCGCGGAATCGAGAAAGAGACCAAGGTTGCGATTCTGATGATGAACTGTCTCGAGTGGCTTCCGGCCTATTTTGGCGTTCTGAAAGCCGGCTGCATCGTGGTTCCCATGAATTACCGTTATACGGCAGAGGAAATCCGCTACTGTCTGGATCTTTCGGATTCCAGTGTGCTGATTTTCGGTCCGGAATTCACAAGCCGTATTGACGAAATTAAGGATAAGATTCCGGAAGTGAAGACTCTTTTCTTCGTAGGAAAAGACAAACCCGCTTTTGCAGAGGATTTTCTTAAGATGGCTTCCTTCTGCTCCTCTTCGCTACCCCCGGTATCGCTCACGGAGACAGACCTTGCCGCCATCTATTTCTCTTCCGGGACCACCGGCTTCCCGAAGGCAATCCTTCATAATCACCGGGCGCTGGTGCATTCCTGCCGATGTGAGCAGGCTCATCACGGACAGAAAAAGGACGATGTGTTCCTCTGCATCCCTCCGCTCTATCATACCGGCGCCAAGATGCACTGGTTCGGCTCTCTGATCTCCGGTTCCAAGGCGGTTATTCTCCGCGGCGTGAAGCCCGAATGGATCATCCGGGCCGTATCCGAAGAGAAGTGCACTATCGTATGGCTATTAGTTCCGTGGGCGCAGGATATTCTCGATCAGATCGATGCGGGAGCAATCAATCCGTCCCATTACATGCTGGATCAGTGGCGGCTCACCCATATGGGAGCACAGCCCATTCCGCCGGTGCTCGTGGACCGCTGGAAAGAAATCTTCCCGCATCATGACTATGATACCAACTACGGCCTTTCTGAATCCATCGGCCCCGGCTGCGTGCATCTGGGTCTGGAGAACACGAAGAAGGTTGGAGCAATCGGTGTAGCAGGTTTCGGTTGGGAGACCAGGATTATTGACGAAGCGGGACTTCCCGTGGAAAGAGGTCAGGTCGGAGAACTGGCAGTGAAGGGCCCCGGCGTGATGCTCTGCTATTACAAGAATCCCGAGGCGACAGAAGAAGTGCTCCATGGTGAATGGCTCTGGACCGGAGATATGGCCATGGAAGATGAAGAGGGATTTATCTGGCTTGTGGACAGAAAGAAAGATGTGATCATCTCCGGCGGTGAAAATATTTACCCCGTACAGATCGAGAGCCATCTGAGAAAAAACGAAAAGATCAAGGACTGCGCCGTGATCGGAGCTCCCGATCCGAGACTCGGAGAGGTTACCCTGGCCGTGATCGAACTGAAGGAAGGCTGTGAGGCAACGAAAGAGGAAATCGACGAATTCTGTCTCGAACTCCCGCGGTATAAGCGTCCGAAGCAGATCGTCTTCGCCAAGGTTCCGAGAAATCCGACCGGAAAGATCGAAAAGCCGGTTCTCCGGAAAATTTATTGCGGGGAACGGCTTGTGGAAGCACAGACAAAGCGGTAAACTGGAGGGATCGTATGAAGACGTTATTATTAGGCAACGAGGCCTGTGCCCGCGGCCTCTTTGAAGCAGGATGCAGTTTTGTATCCAGTTATCCCGGTACACCGAGTACCGAGATCACCGAGGCGGCGGCAACCTATAAAGAAATCTACGCGGAGTGGGCTCCGAATGAAAAAGTGGCGATGGAGGCTGCCTTCGGCGCGAGCCTTTCCGGCCTCCGGAGCGCCTGCACCATGAAACATGTCGGCTTAAACGTGGCGGCGGATCCGTTGTTCACGATCTCGTATACCGGAGTCAATGCCGGCATGGTGATCTATGTGGCGGACGATCCGTCCATGCATTCCAGCCAGAATGAACAGGATTCGAGACATTATGCCATTGCGGCAAAGCTTCCGATGCTGGAGCCGTCGGATGCGGGCGAGTCGCTTGAGTTCACAAAGCTTGCCTATGAGATCTCCGAAAAGTACGATACTGCCGTGCTGGTAAAAATGTGCACGAGAGTGGCGCATTCCCAGAGCATTGTGAATACGGCAGAGCGCATGGAACCGGCAAGAAAACCGTATGAGAAGAATATTGCAAAATACGTGATGATGCCCGGCATGGCAAAGAAACGCCATCCGCTGGTGGAACAGAGAACGGCGCTTCTTACGGAATATGCGGAGACCGCAGAGATCAACCGGATCGACGAGGGAACGGATCATTCGAAAGGATTCATTACCTCCTCCACCTCTTATATGTATGTAAAAGAGGTGTTCGGAGACCGCTATCCGGTTCTCAAACTCGGCATGATCAATCCTCTTCCGGAGAAAAAGATCAAAGACTTTGCGGGAAGTGTTTCCGAAGTGATCGTGGTGGAGGAACTGGACGGCGTGATCGAGGAGAAATGTCTCTGTCTCGGCCTTTCGGTAAAAGGAAAAGAGATTTTCGGCAGAATCGGAGAGTTCTCCCAGAACATTCTCCGGGAGAAGCTCGGAGAGCCGCTTCCGGAAGGAACAGCTTTCCCGGAAGCGGTTCCGGCCCGCCCGCCTGTAATGTGTGCGGGATGCCCCCACAGAGGAATCTATTATGTAATGAAAAAACTCGGGCTCACCGTTTTCGGCGATATCGGCTGCTATACGCTCGGGGCGGTGGCGCCTCTGGCGGCGATTGATACGACCATCTGCATGGGCGCTTCGGTTTCCGGCCTGCACGGTTTTAACAAGGCAGATGCGTTCTGGAAGGAAACGCACGGAGAAGGAAGTGACAGAAAGACCGTCTGTGTGATCGGAGACTCGACTTTCATGCACTCCGGTATGACAGGGCTTGCCAATATCGCTTATAACGAGTCGGATTCCACCGTGGTGATCTTAGATAACTCCATCACCGGAATGACCGGCCATCAGCAGAATCCGACAACGGGATTTAATCTGAAGGGAGAGGCCTGCACAAAGATTGATCTGGAATCCCTGTGCCGGGCGATGGGAATCGAAAGAGTACGGGTAGTGGATCCGTATGATCTTTTGGCCTGTGAAGAGGCTCTCAGGGAGGAAACTTCCGTAGCGGCGCCTTCCGTGATCATTTCGAGAAGACCCTGCGCCCTTCTGAAATATGTGAAACATCCGGGACCGATCAGCGTGGATCCGGAAAAATGCGTCGGCTGCCGTTCCTGTATGAAGATCGGCTGTCCGGCCATTTCGGTGAAAGAGAAAAAGGCGGTTATCGACAGTACACTCTGCACCGGATGCAGGGTATGTTCGCAGCTTTGCCGTTTCGGGGCCATCTGAGAAAGGAGTGTTGAGAATGAAAGATTATAAGATTATGATCGTCGGTGTCGGCGGTCAGGGAACACTTCTTGCATCGAAGCTTCTCGGGAAGATGTTTCTCTCCCATGATTATGACGTGAAGGTATCCGAAGTGCACGGCATGAGCCAGCGCGGCGGATCGGTAGTCACCTATGTCTGCGCCGGAGAAAAAGCCTATTCGCCGGTGATCGATCAGGGCGAAGCGGATCTGATCGTTAGTTTCGAGCTTCTTGAGGCCGCCCGCTGGGCAGGATACCTCCGGAAGGACGGTACGATCGTAGTCAATACGCAGGAGATCAATCCGATGCCGGTCATTACGGGTGCGGCAGCGTATCCTTCGGAGATCGTTTCCAAACTTCTTGCAGAAGGAATCCGCGTGGATGCCATTGACGCGCTTACACCGGCTGTGGAGGCGGGTTCCTCAAAAGCCGTCAATATCGTGCTCATGGGAAGACTTTCCACGTACTTTGATTTCCCGGAGGAGGAGTGGCTGACTGCCATCGAGACTTCCGTTCCGGCAAAATTTGTTGAACTCAATAAAGCGGCATTTCAGCTGGGACGCGGATAAGCCCCGGAAAAAGATAAAACAGAGGATATATGAAGTATTATCAGAAGAAGCTTGAGTGTATGGACCGGGCTTCGCTTAAGAAACTGCAGGACGAAAAACTGGTTCAGGAAATCCAGCATGTCTGGGATCATGTACCTTATTACCGTAAGAAAATGGAGGCGGCCGGCGTGACACCGGACATGATCCACGGAACGGAAGATCTGAGACTTCTTCCGTTTACCTCAAAAGCAGATCTCAGGGAGGCGTATCCGGACGGGCTCCTGGCGGTTTCCAAAAAGAAATGCGTGAGACTTCACTCCACCTCCGGAACCACCGGAAAAAGAGTGCTTGTCTATTACACAAAGAACGATGTGAAGCTCTGGAATGACTGCTGTGCGCGGGCACTGACCGCCGCAGGCGCGGGAAACGGCGACGTGTGTCAGATTGCTTACGGGTACGGCCTTTTTACCGGCGGATTCGGACTTCACGGGGGCTCCGAAAAGATCGGCTGTCTGACGATCCCCATGTCTTCCGGAAATACGGACCGGCAGGTCATGTTCATGCAGGATCTCGGAACAACGGTGCTGTGCTGCACGCCTTCCTACGCAGAGTATCTGGCGGAAGCTATTGAAGAGCAGGGAGCGGGAGAGAAGATTCATCTGAAAGCGGGAGTTTTCGGTGCAGAGGCCTGGAGCGAGGAAATGCGGAAGAATCTGGAAAAACGCCTTGGGATTAAGGCCTATGACATTTACGGGCTTACGGAACTGTCCGGGCCGGGAGTGGCATATGAGTGCTCCGCTCAGACCGGTATGCATATCAATGAGGATCACTTTGCAGCCGAGATCGTGGACCCGGAGACTCTGGAACCATTACCTTCGGGCAGCGAGGGCGAGCTTGTGTTCACCTCCCTTGATAAGGAAGCCTTTCCTGTGATCCGGTACCGGACCCGGGACATCTGTGAACTTTCGGAAGAACCGTGCTCCTGCGGCCGTACCTTTGTCAAGATGTGCCGCCCGAGAGGCCGTTCCGACGATATGCTCATCATCAAGGGCGTGAATGTCTTCCCGTCCCAGATTGAGACCGTGCTCGTGGAAAACGGGTATACCTCGAATTATCAGATCATTGTGGACCGTGTGAACAATTCCGATACGCTGACGGTATTTGTTGAGATGACGCCGGATATGTTCTCGGACAACCTCGGCAAGATCAATGAAATGGAAAAGGATCTGACCGTTAAGTTAAAGGATATGCTGGGAATTTACGCAAAAGTCCGCATGACCGCTCCGAGGAGCATGATCAGAAGTGAAGGAAAAGCCGTACGTGTGATTGATAACAGAAAACTGTGAGGTGAACAAAATGTTTGATCAGATTTCCATCTTCCTTGAGAACAGCCGGGGACAGCTGGCAGGTGTTACGGGAATTCTGGCAAAGGAAGGCATTGATATCCGGGCCTTAAATATCGCCGAGTCCAGTGATTACGGCGTTCTCCGGATCATTACCAATGATGCCGGAAAAACCGTGCGGGTCCTCAGTGAGAACGGGTTTATCGCATCGGAGTCCGATGTGGTAGGACTTCGGCTGGAAGACCGTCCGGGTTCTCTTTGCGAGGCCCTGACCATCCTTTCCGACAACAATCTGGACATTTCCTATATGTATTCGATTTTTTCCCAGGTGAGCGGCAGCTGTTTCATGATCATGAAACTGGCGGATCCGATCCTTGCGGAAAAAGTCCTTACGGAAAAGGGACTGAGTGTGGCTACGAAAGCAGAGCTTTTTATTGAATAAGGAGTAAATATGCAGGAATTAAGCAGAAGGAATGCGCAGTTTACGGATTCGGTCATCCGGAGAATGACAAGAATCGCCATCAAAAACGGAGCGATTAATCTCTCCCAGGGATTTCCGGATTTTGATCCTCCGAAGGAGATTATGGACCGTCTGGAGGAAATTTCACATATCGGACCGCACCAGTATCCGATCACCATGGGCGCGCCCAATTTCCGCGAGGCGCTCTGTAAAAAATGCGGCCATTTCATGGGAAGAGAGCTGGATCCGGAAAAAGAGGTCGTGGTAACGATCGGATCCACCGAGGCCATGGTGGACACGATTTTTGCTCTTACGAATCCGGGAGACAGGATTATTCTGTTCAGCCCGTATTTCGAGAATTATCATGCCCAGACGATCATGGCCGACTGCGAGCCGATCTATGTTCCGTTAGTACCGCCCGCATTTCATTTTGATCCGGAAGTTCTGGAGGATGCTTTCCGGAAAGGCGCCAAAGCCATTCTGATCTGCAATCCTTCCAACCCCTCCGGCAAGGTGTTCACGAGAGAAGAACTCGGACTGATCGCGGATCTCTGCATTAAATATGATACCTACGCTATCATGGATGAGGTCTATGAGCATATCACCTATGACGATCATGTGATGACCTATATGAACTCGATCCCGGGAATGTGGGAACGCACGGTTTCCTGCTCTTCCCTGTCAAAGACCTATTCCATCACCGGATGGCGTCTCGGATATGCCATTGCTCCGGAGCATCTGATGAAAAGAATCAAACAGTATCATGATTTTAATACCGTAGGCAGTGCTTCTCCTCTGATGGAGGCGGCAGTGGCGGGACTGGAACTTCCCTACAGCTATTACGACGGGTTCCGGGCTCATTATGCGCATATGAAAGAGCTCTTTACCGGCGGTTTAAAGGACATCGGAATTCCCTTCACGGATCCGCAGGGCGCTTATTTCGTTCTTGCCGATATTTCACCTTATCTGAAGAAAGGTCAGAGCGATGTGGAATTCTGTGAGAAAATGACCGAAAAAGTGGGAGTCGCTGCCGTACCGGGCAGCTCCTTCTTCAAAGAAGGCGTCAATAACATTGTCCGTCTTCATTTTGCCAAGAAGGACGAAACGCTTTACGAAGCACTCAACCGTCTGTCAAAGATCGGCGAGCTGATGGCGTAACTTGGAAAAAGAAATCTGTGTAAAAGGAATCATATTAGGCGGCTTCCCGTACGGTGAATACGGGAAGCGTCTTATTATACTCACGGACCGGCTCGGGAAAGTAACGGTTTTCGCCCGGTCCATAGCAAAACAGAACTCCAGAATGATCGGCATCGGCCGGATCTTTACCTCGGCGGAATTCCTTCTCTCAGAAGGAAAAGGGGCCTACAGCCTTCACGGGGCAAAAGTGATCGATGCCTTCGAGGAAATCGCCGCGATGCCGGAGGTTTCCTTTACGGCACAGTATGTGCTCGAGGTGGCGGATTATTTTGCAAAAGAGGGTATGGCGGAGGCGGATGCAAAGGCCATGCTCAATCTGATCTTTGTAACGCTCTCGGCACTTCGGAACGGAGAACCCGAAACTTCTCTGATCCGGAGGATTTTTGAACTCAGAATGCTCGTCCAGGAAGGAATCTGGTACGAGCATCCGGAAATCGTGTCGGAAGAATCGGAAGCGTGCTGGAATTATGCGGTTCACAGCCCGTTGTCACACCTTTATGACAGCGGAGCATGGAAATCCGGAGGAACGGATGATTTCCGGGAAAGCGTTTCCCTGATCATGGCAAAAGAAGTGAGTCATCATTTCCGTTCGGCAGAACTTTTGTAACAGGCGGTGGGATTATGGATAAACTGAAAAAGTTTCTGAAAAGAAAAAATATTGAGATTTCCGTAAAGCGTTATCTGATCGATGCTCTCGGCGCCATGGCGCAGGGACTGTTCTGTTCCCTTCTCATCGGAACCATCATCAATACAGCGGGACAGCAGTTCGGCTGGAAAGCGCTGACGGAGCCTGTGGCCACGGTCAGCGGGATTGAGTATACCGTCGGTTCTCTGGCATCTGCCATGAGCGGACCGGCAATGGCCTGTGCTATCGGTTATGCCCTCCGATGTCCGCCGATGGTGCTTTTTTCCCTGATCACGGTCGGTTTTTCCGCGAACGCGCTTGGCGGTGCCGGAGGTCCTTTAGCGGTTCTTTTTGTGGCAATTCTTGCAGGAGAGCTCGGAAAGGCGGTTTCCGGTGAGACACGGGTGGATATCCTTGTGACACCTCTTGTGACGATCGGGACAGGCGTGGCGCTCTCGGCGCTTCTGGCTCCGGCTCTCGGAAATCTGGCCATGCAGGTGGGAAGCGTGATCATGTGGGCAACGGAACTCCGGCCCTTTGTGATGGGCATTCTCGTTTCTGTCGTGGTCGGAATGGCCCTGACACTTCCGATCTCCTCTGCTGCGATCTGCGCGGCGCTTTCCCTTCAGGGCCTCGCGGGCGGAGCGGCGGTAGCCGGCTGCTGCGCGCAGATGGTGGGTTTTGCCGTTATTTCTTTCCGGGAAAATAAATGGGGAGGCCTTGTGTCACAGGGACTCGGGACCTCCATGCTGCAGATGGGAAATATTGTAAAGAACCCGCGGATCTGGATCGCGCCGACGCTGGCCTCCGCTTTTACGGGACCAATCGCCACCTGCGTTTTCCGGATGGAGATGAACGGTGCCGCCGTTTCCAGCGGTATGGGCACCTGTGGCCTTGTCGGGCCGATCGGTGTTTATTCCGGATGGATGAAAGAGATCGCGGAAGGCGTCAGGGAGGCGGTATCCGTCAACGACTGGATGGGCCTTCTCCTGATCGCGTTTGTCCTTCCTGCCGTGCTTTCTCTGATTTTTGATTTTGCGGCAAGAAGTTTCGGATGGGTAAAAGAAGGGGATATGAAACTCTGATCTTCAGAGCTCGGCATCCCCGGTCGAGAACTGATAGAGGTAGTAGTATTTCAGGGCACTGAAGGATACGGGTCCCTTGATGTCGATATGACGGGCTCCCTTTTCATAGTGAAGAAGAAGTGTGTTTCTTGTACTGACGGCGAGGCCTGAGATCTCCGAAAACGGGAGCTGCGTTCCGTCAAGGAGGAGGGAATGGCTTCCGGCGGACAGAATTCCGTTCCAGGACCTGACCGCTTTATGGGTGCTGTCATCAATTTCGTGGAACGCGACTTCATCCGAAAAAAGAACTTCTTCGTCCGGGTATCCGGACATTTTTTTCAGAACGTCCCGCTGCCAGCGGTCCAGCTGGGTGACCGTGTAGGAGTTGCCGTCCCCGGTGTTGATCATCCCGTATTCATCATACACGGCATGAAAGCCGCAGCTGCAGCTCACGAAGTTCCCTTTGGTGGAAAGACCGGCAACCTTTCCGCAGGACGGACACATGAACAGGGTGGATTCGAGTCCTTCCGCAAGACGTTTTCCTTTGTACCGGACCGGGAACCGTTTCTGATCCTCATAGGCATCCACGTGTAAATCCCGCACGATGGCGCCGTAGACTTCCTCATCTGTCATGCTTTTTAAGAGTTCCGGGCTGTAGATATTGACGAGCTTGCCGCGGACACGGCCTTTTCTTGTTTTGACGCTCCAGCGGGGACTGGAAAGGTATCCGCCTTCGAGTTTGAAGGTGACGAGTGACGCACCGGTCTTTTTTGCCAGTTTTCCCGTGACAGCCGGAATCGGCATTGTAAGCCCGTTGAAGCTGCGGTTTCCTTCGGCAAACATACAGACACTGTGGCCGTCTTTGATCCGGCTGATGATCGAAAGGACGGTTTTCATCCCGGCTTTCCCCTTGAAATGGATAATGGGATCGAACCAGCGCAGAAGGATTTTTCCGACCACGGGAATTCTCGTGATGTTTTCCGTCGCCACGAAATAGAGGTGTTTCCCGGAGGCAAGTCCGATGAAAACCGGATCGAAGTCCGTGTTATGGTTGGAAAGAAGAAGATAGGGTCCCGGAATCATCGACAGGTCATCGGAACTGTAGTTGAATTTTGACCGGGCGAACAGTTTCATCGCAGGGTGGAAGAGACGAAAAATTCTTTTATGTCTTGAATAATCACTCATTTTGGTTTATTCTCTCTGTAAAGTTATTTTGAACGAGGTTTTTTATGACAAGCGGTTTCAATTTCTGGGACAGGGAAGTGTGGTCCTTTATTATTACGGTATCTGTTCTTCTCGGAGGCATGATGCTGGCAAACCTGATCCGGAGAAAGGTCAGATTCTTCCGGAAATCTCTTGTTCCAAGCGCCGTGCTCGGCGGTTTTATTGTTCTGCTTATTGATGCGGGGTACCGGAAGATCACCGGGGTCTCCATTTTTGATCTTACCACGCTGGAGGCTCTTACGTATCACGGTCTCGGTCTCGGCTTTGTAGCCCTTTCCTGGCGTCATATGGACGGGGTGAAAGATAAGGAGGCGAAAGCGGATGTTTTCAAGACCTCCACGGTGACCGTGGGCGGTTATCTCATTCAGGCAGTGACAGGCCTTCTGATCACGGTTCCGCTTTCTTATCTGATCGGCTGCTTTCCCGCGGGAGGTGTTCTCCTTCCCATGGGATACGGTCAGGGACCCGGGCAGGCTTTTAACTGGGGAACCAACTACGAGAACCAGTACGGCTTTGTAAACGGATCCAGTTTCGGACTGGCGATTGCCGCCATGGGATTTATCGCCGCCTGTGTGGGAGGCGTGATGTATCTGAATATCATGCGGAAAAACGGCGACAAGCGGGCGATGGTTGAGAACGCCGAGTCCATCGAGGATCTGTCCGCAGAACAGATCACCGGCGGAAACGAGATCCCGATCTCGGAGTCCATGGACAAACTGACCGTGCAGTTTGCTCTTGTGTTCCTTACTTATGTGTTCGCCTATTTTTCCATGTGGGTCGTCTATAAATTTGTTTTTCTCCCGCTCGGCGGTTTCTTTATGGGAACGATCAATCCGCTCATCTGGGGATTTAACTTCCTGATCGGCACCGCCTGGGCAATTCTTTTTAAGAATATCGGGATCCGGCTCCGGAAAGCGGGGATCATGCATCGGGAATACACAAACAATTTTATGCTGAACCGTATCTCCGGGCTGATGTTTGACATCATGGTGGTGGCTTCCATCGCCGCGATTGATCTTTCGGCTTTCCGCTACAGGGAATTTATCATCCCGCTCGTTCTTGTCTGTGCGGCCGGTGCTTTCGTGACCTACTTCTATGTAAGGTTTATCTGCAGGAAGCTTTTCCCGGGGTATTCCGACGAGATGTTCCTGACCATGTACGGCATGCTGACCGGTACTGCTTCCACCGGCATCATCCTGCTTCGCGAGATCGATCCGCTGTACGAGACCAGAGCTTCCCACAATCTGATCTATCAGAATCTCTGGTCGATCGTACTCGGCGCTCCGATGCTTCTGCTGCTTGGTTTTGCGGCAAGGAGCGCAGCCTGGGCCTGGGGAAGTCTTGTCATCGTGATTTTCCTTTTTGCCGGAATCACGCTTTTACAGTTTAAGGATAAAGTCTTTCCGAAGAAGTCCGGAGGAACGAAGTAATTTTACCACAGTCAGTGACTTTCGTGCAACAGTCTTGTAATATAAGACATTATCGGTTATAATCATTTTTTGAAAAAAATTTAGAAAGAGGTTCATTATGGACAGATCAAAAATCAAACTCGATGATATTGTAGCTCTTTGCAAAACCAGAGGTTTCATCTATCCCGGTTCCGAGATCTACGGCGGCCTTGCCAATACCTGGGACTACGGCAACCTTGGCGTTGAGCTTAAAAATAATGTAAAAAAGGCCTGGTGGCAGAAATTTGTCCAGGGCTCCAAGTACAATGTAGGCGTGGACTGCGCCATCCTGATGAACCCCCAGACCTGGGTGGCTTCCGGACATCTGGCAGGTTTCTCGGATCCTCTGATGGACTGCAAGAAGTGCCATGAGCGTTTCCGTGCCGACAAGCTGATCGAGGATTTCTGTGCAGAAAAAGGAATCGAGATCCCCGGCGGTTCCGCAGATGCCATGACGCAGGAACAGATGAAGCAGTTTATCGAGGACAATAATGTTCCCTGCCCCACCTGCGGAGAGCATGACTGGACCGATATCCGTTCTTTCAACCTGATGTTCAAGACCTTCCAGGGCGTTACCGAGGATGCCAAGAATACCGTTTATCTCCGTCCCGAGACAGCACAGGGTATTTTTGTAAACTTCAAGAACGTACAGCGTACCTCAAGGAAAAAGCTTCCCTTCGGTATCGGACAGATCGGAAAGAGCTTCCGTAACGAGATCACCCCCGGAAACTTCACCTTCCGTACCCGTGAGTTTGAGCAGATGGAGCTTGAGTTCTTCTGCAAGCCCGGCACCGACCTCGAGTGGTTCACCTACTGGAGACAGTTCTGCATTGACTGGCTTACCACGCTCGGTCTTAAGAAAGAGGATCTCAGAGCCCGTGACCACAGCCCGGAGGAACTCTGCTTCTATTCCAAGGCCACGACAGACCTTGAGTTCATGTTCCCGTTCGGCTGGGGCGAGCTCTGGGGCATTGCCGACCGTACCGATTACGACCTGACACAGCATATGAATCTTTCCAAGGTGGATATGACGTATCAGGATGACGAGACCGGTGAGAAGTATGTTCCCTACGTTGTTGAGCCTTCTCTTGGTGCTGACCGTGTAACACTTGCTTTCCTCTGCGCCGCTTATGACGAAGAGGAGCTTCCCGGCGGCGATAAGAGAACCGTGATG